>JBEKGQ010000750.1:0-3875 GCA_050012715.1 Polyangiaceae bacterium | reverse complement strand
CGTCAGCATCTTCTCGATCGCCGACCGGATCGTCATGCTCTACAAGGGTCACGTACGGAAGCTCGGCACGCCCGCCGAGTTCAAGGCGTGCGACGACGGGGTGGTCCTCCAGTTCATTCGCGGCCAGGCTCACGGGCCGATGGATCTTTAGCCCCACAGCGGCTTTGATACGGCTACCGAATGGCCCAAGAGCGATCCATCGAGGTCAAGGTCGGGGCGCTCATCCTCGTGTCGATGGCCATCCTCGGCGCGTTCATCCTGCTGATGGGCGGCCTCAGCTTCGAGAAGACGTACACGGTGTACGTCGACTTCGACAACCCGGGGGGCCTCCAGTCGGGCGCGGCGGTGCGCATCGCCGGAGTCAAGGTCGGCACGGTCAAGGAGCTCGAGTTCCTCGGGGGCAAGATCGACCCGAAGACCGGCCGGCGCGTGCTCGTGCGGGCCAAGGTGGCCATCGAGCAGCGCGTGAAGGACGCCGTCCACGACGACGCGGACTTCTACGTGACGACGCAGGGCGTGCTGGGCGAGCAGTTCATGGCGATCGAGCCGGGGAGCATCGAGCGCCCCGTCCTGCAGGAGGGCGCGTCGGTGAAGGGCATCGACCCGCCGCGCATCGACCTCTTCCTCGCCAAGGCGTACGAGCTCCTCGACGTCACGGTCAACGGCATCAAGAACAACCGCGAGACGCTGAGCGCCATTGCGACGAACACCGCGAGCCTGCTGAAGGGCCTCAACGTCCTCATCACGGAGAACAAGGACCGGATCGACCGCATCGTCGCGAACGTCGAGGCGATGACGGTGGAGGCCAAGGATCTCACCCACGAGGTGCGCACGAACTACGTCGAGAGCCCGAAGATCCTCCGCACCATCGACAACATCGATAAGCTCACGACGCAGATCCAGGGCGACACGGGCCCCATGCTCAAGGACGCGCGCGAGGCGCTCGCGAACCTGAACCGCGTCTCGGCGACGGTCGGCGATCCGCAGCAGCAGGAGAAGATCCGCAAGACGCTGCAGGACGTCGCGCAGCTCGCCGAGCGCGCGAACTCCACGGTGGCGGACACCCAGGCGATCGTCTCGCACATCAAGAACGGAAAAGGGACGGTCGGCGCCCTCGTGATGGACGAGGAGGTCTACGACGACATGCAGGAGCTCGTCCGCGACTTGAAGCACAACCCGTGGAAGTTCCTCTGGCGCGAGTAGAGTCCGCGCACGAATGTCGGCGTCCGAACCGGCACGCCGACGGAGGCGGCGTCACTCCCCGGCTTCCGGCGGCGGGGATCCGGTGTCCGCGGACGGCGAGCCGGTGTCGGCCGGCGGGGAGCCGCTGTCCTTGGGTGGCGGCGGTGAGCTCGAGTCCGGTGGGGGGGCCGAGCCGCTGTCGACGGGCGCGGTCGAGCCCGAGTCCGGCGTCGGGGGCGTCCCGCCGTCCGAGGCGGGCGCTGCGCCATCGCCCTGAGGGGCGGCGCCGTCCATCATCGGCGTCGCGGCGGCCTCGGCACCGGCCTCTTCACTCTGCTGGATGCTGGAGAGGTCGTTGGAGCACTGGCGGGTTCCGTCCTGCTGCGTGATGCAGACGTACCCTTCCTGGCAATCCGACGTCAGCTGGCAGGTACCGCCCGCGCCCTGCGGCGTCTCTGCCTGACCGCACGCCTCGGCTGCGGCCATCGCTCCGAGGACGACGAGGACCGGAAAGAGGTGCGCCGCGCCTCGCTTCACGCCGTAGAGCTTACCGCGATTGCGGCTCGCGGCACGAGAACCCGCCAGGTTGGAGGGGGCCGGGTGGGATAGCGGCGCTTCAGGCGATGGTGATGAGGACGTCACCCTCGTTGACCGCCTGCCCCTCGACCGCGTGAATCTTCTCCACCTTCCCCGACGACGGCGCCTCGATGGGCATCTCCATCTTCATGGATTCGAGGATGACGCAGACCTGCCCCTCGGCGACCTGCTCCCCCTCCTTGACCTCGATCTTCCACACCGTGCCCGTGATGTGCGCCTGCACCGTAGCCATGGCGTGGCACCGTAGCCGACCTTCGCCGAGAAAGACGAGAGCGTTTGCGAAGCACCTGACAACTCGCTACGTTTACGGTGTCTGTAGCGGGCGCGGCACCCCACCCATCTCCGCGCCCCGGCACCGGAAGAGAGCACCATGGCGGAACGGCAAGAAACCTCGGTGATGGTCTCCATCCAGGAGATCCTGCGCGACGCGCAAAATCGCGAGGAGCAGGAGAAGGTCGAGGCCGAGCATCGCGCGCGCGCCGAAGAGCAGCGCCGGCTCGACGACGCCCGCCGCAGGCAGGACGAGGAGGAGGCCCGCCTCCGCGCCGAGGAAGAGGATCGCCAGCGTCGCGCCTTCGAAGAGCAGCGGCGTCAGGCGGAGATCCAGGCCATGCAGGAGGCGCACGTCCAGCGCGCGCGCTCCGAGGCCGAGGCCCAGGCCCGCCTCGCCGAGATGGCGGCTCGCCAGGAGCACGAGCGGCAGCTCCACGCCCTCAGCCAGGACAAGCACAAGAAGCGGCTCACGTTCATCCTCGTCGGCCTCGGCGCGGTGCTCTTCATCGGCGCCATCGGCGGCGGCGTCCTCTACAACAACGTCCACCAGAAGGCGTTGATGGCCGAGGCGCAGGTCCGCGCGATGCAGGACGAGAAGGACAAGGCCGAGGCCGAACAGGCGCGGCTGAAGGCACAGCTCGAGAACACGAAGGACCCGGAGCAGATCGCGCAGCTCCAGGCGCAGCTCGCCGAGCAGCAGGCGAAGGTCCAGACCCTCAACACCCAGATCTCGCAGAAGGGCACCGCGCCCACGCGCCCGGCGTACGGCGGAGGCGGCGGTGGGGGCGGCGCGTCGAAGCCCGCCGGCGGCAGCGGCAAGCCGTGCAACTGCACGCCGGGCGATCCGCTCTGCTCCTGTCTGTAGAAAATCGAGCATAACGGGTTGACAGGGGAAGCCCTCGGCGCGACACCGGCTCGCGCGATGAGCTCCCGCGTCATCCTCGCCCTCGATCTTCCCACGCTCGATCGCGCGCGCGCGCTGGTGCTCGGCGTGAAGAGCGCGGTCGGCATGCTCAAGGTCGGCCTCGAGCTCTACGTCGAGGCCGGGCCGGCGGCCGTCGCGCTCGGTCGCGAGGCGGGCCTGCCCGTGTTCCTCGACCTGAAGCTCCACGACATCCCGGAGACGGTCGAGCGCGCCGTCGCCCGCGCATCGGCCCTCGGGGCGCGCATGCTGACGGTGCACGCCGCAGGTGGGCGCGCGATGCTGAAGCGCGCGGTCGAGCGGGCGCGCAAGGAGGGCGCCGGCCTCGAGATCGTCGCGGTGACGGTGCTGACGTCGCTGGACGCGGCCGACCTCGCCGACACCGGCATCGCGGGCGACGTGCCCGCGCAAGTGGAGCGGCTGGCGCGGCTCGCCTGGAACGAGGGGGTGCGCGCGTTCGTGTCCTCGCCGCACGAGACAGCTCGGCTCCGAGGGGCGCTCGGCGCGGAGGCGACGCTGGTCACCCCCGGGGTGCGCGCCGCCGGAGAGGCGGGCAAGGACGACCAGAAGCGCACACTGACCGCGAGCGAGGCGGTGGCCGCGGGCGCGCGCTGGATCGTCGTGGGCCGACCGATCCGCGACGCGGCGGATCCGCTCGCGGCAGCGCAGGCGTTCACGCGCGAAGCCGCGACGGCGGAAGTCCCCTCGTGAGCGGTCGCCTGGTGTGCGGGCTGCAGCCGGTCCGCGAAGCGATCCGGGCCCACGGGGAGAAGCTCGAGCGCGTGCTCGTGGAGGCCGAGGCGCGCGAGCCATCCCCGCAGCTCGAGGCGCTGGCGCGGTTCGCCCGCGACCACGGGGCCCGCGTGGACCGGCTGTCGCGCGCCGAGCTCGACCGGGTCAC
>JBEKGQ010000749.1:0-3884 GCA_050012715.1 Polyangiaceae bacterium | reverse complement strand
GAACGATAACACACATTCCCTAAACAACAAAAATACGATATTACCACAAGTCGGGCTCGACGCGTTGGCGTAGCGCTGCCGGGGCATCCTCCCGGCAAGGAAGGCCATCCGCCCCGCGCGCACGCCGTCGCGCATCGCGGTGGCCATGAGCACCGGGTCCTTCGCGTGGGCGATGGCGGTGTTCATCAGGACGCCGTGGCAGCCGAGCTCCATCGCCACGGCGGCGTCGCTCGCCGTCCCTACCCCCGCGTCGACGATCACCGGGACCGTCGCCTGCTCGACGATGATCTCGAGGTTGTGCGGGTTGCGGATCCCGAGCCCGCTCCCGATCGGCGCCGCGAGCGGCATGACGGCGGCGCAGCCGAGGTCCGCGAGCTTCTTGCACACGATGGGATCGTCGATGCAGTAGGGCAGGACGACGAACCCCTCCTTCACGAGGAGGCGGGCCGCCTCGAGCGTCTGCTCGTTGTCCGGATACAGCGTCTTCGGATCGCCGATCACCTCGAGCTTCACCATGTCCGCGATGCCGAGCTCGCGCGCGAGGCGCAGCGTCCGCACCGCCTCGTCGGCGGTGTGGCAGCCGGCGGTGTTCGGGAGGATGAGCCACTTCTTCTTCGCGAGGAGCGTCATGAGCGAGCCCTCGGAGCGGTCGCCGAGGTTCACGCGGCGGAGGGCGACGGTGACGATCTCGGCCCCCGAAGCGTCGATGGCGCGCTCGGTCTCGGCGACGTCGCGGTACTTGCCCGTGCCGACGATCAGGCGGCTCGAGAAGCTTCGGCCGGCGAGGAGGAGGGGATCGGTGTCGGGCATGGCGAATTGCGGCGGAGCATAGGCTTCCAGCGCCGGTGCATCCAGAGCCACTGGCTCGGGTAGCGCCGCACGAACGCGTCGAGGGCGCGCGTCGCGGTCCGGGTTGCTTCGAGCACCCAGGTACGCGAGGGGCGGGCCGGCACCTCGACCACGTCGAGGACGTGGAGGACCTGGTGGCCCGCCTCGTCCCGGCGCGCGGCGGCGACGACGAGGGGTACCCGCGCCGACGCGGCGAGAGCGGCCGGAGCACGGTCGGTGGCGGCGGTCTGACCGAGGAAGCTCACCGGCGAGGCGTGCGTCGGGGAGAGCGGCACCTGGTCGATCATCATCGCGACGACTCCGCCGCGACGGAGGACGGCTCGCGCGCGCCCGATGGCGCCGTGCGCGTCGGAGAGCTGGACGCCGAGGCGAGCGCGCGTCGACTGCCAGAACCGGTCGAGCCACCGGATGCTCAGGTGCTTCGTGACGACGAGGAGCTCCACGTCCCGCGCCACGGCGCACGCGACCATGTCCCAGTTGCCGGTGTGGGACGCGGCCACGACGACCCCCCTGCCCCGCCCGAGCACCTCTTCCCATCGCGCGCGCGACCCTTCGTCGAAGCGCACCCCGTCGAGCGCCGCCGGTCCACGGGCGGCCATCCAGAGAAACTCCATCGCCGACGCCCCGAGGGACGCGTACATCGCTCGCGCCTCGGCGGCGGCGGGGCCGACCCCCGCCGCGCGCATCGACGCCTCGACGTGCCGGCGCCGGATCCTGAGGACGCTCCCCGCCAGCCATCCGAGCAGCGCCCCGAGGACGCGCAGCATTCCGTCTCAGCCGAACCCGGCGCGGCGCACGACCTTGCCCGCGGACGACTCGCCTTCCATCGCGACCGCGTAGATGTCGACCCGCGCGAGGCCGAAGAGCTCCTTCTTCGAGTTGCGGGCGAAGAGGAGCTCGCCATCCTGCTTGATGGCCTCGATGCGCGACACGGACATGCCGGCACCGTCGTGGGCCACGTGGAGGGTGATGGTCGACCCCTCCGGGAGGGACTGCCAGCCGTCCTTTTCGGACTTGGCGCCGGCGACTTTCAGGATGGCTTCGAGGTGCTCGCCCGTCATGGTACTAGCGGGTCTACCCTAAACCCCGCTCGATGCCCACTGACGACATCGTCGTCCTCAAGGACGTGAAGAAAACCTTCGGGGACACGGAGGTCCTCCGGGGGATCGACCTCGTGTGCCGGAAGAGGCAGACGACGTGCATCGTCGGGGGGTCCGGCGCGGGCAAGACGACGCTGCTCCGCCTCATCGTGGCGCTCGAGCGGCCGACGAGCGGGCAGATCTTCATCGACGGGGAAGACACCGTCCCCATGAACGAGCGGGAGCTCAACCGGGTGCGGCAGAAGTTCGGCATGGTCTACCAGTACGCGGCGCTCCTCGACTCGATCACCGTGCTCGACAACGTGGCCTTCCCGCTCGTCGAGCACACGAAGCTCTCGGCCGCCGAGCGTCGCACGAAGGTGATGGACAAGCTCACCGTCCTGGGGCTCAACGACAGCGTCCTCGCGAAGTTCCCGTCGGAGCTCTCGGGCGGCATGCGCAAGCGCGTCGGCCTCGCCCGGGCGCTGATGCTCGATCCGCCGATCATCGTGTACGACGAGCCCACCAGCGGGCTCGATCCGCTCACCAGCCGCGCCGTGGACGAGCTCATCGAAGAGACGCGGCAACACTTCAGCGTGACGAGCATCGTCATCACGCACGACATCGCGAGCTGCTTCGCCATCGCCGACCAGGCCATCCTCCTCGACCGGGGCAAGCTCGCCGCGCGGGGCACGCCCGAAGAGCTGGTGCACGGCGGCAACGAGATCGCGCGAAACTTCATCGAGCGGTCGGGCGTCGACGTCGAGGCCATCTGGAAGAAGCGCACCGGACATTGAGCCTCGGCTCCGGGGGCTGCGCTATCCTCGGGGAGCATGCCGCCGATGCCGGGTCCCCCTCCCCCGCCCCAGGGCTGGCGTACCGGGGGACCGCCGCCGTCGACCGACACGAAGGCGGTCGTCTCGCTGGTGCTCGGGATCCTGTCGCTCGTGGCGACCTTCTGCTGGCTGGGCCTGCCGCTCGGGGTCCCGGCCATCGTCTTCGGCACGCTGGCGCACCGGGACATCAAGCGCTCCGACGGCATGGCAGGCGGGCGCGGCATGGCCACCGCGGGCATCGTCCTCGGCTCGCTCGGCTCCCTCGTCTTCGTCGGGTGGGTCGGCTTCCTCGTGTTCGCGATGGCGAGCGCCAAGTCGGCCTCGACGGCGCCGCTCCCACCGCCGGTCCTGCCCCCGGTCGCGGCGACGGCGGCGCCGGTCACGCCGCCGGGGGGCTGGGGCAAGATCCACGTCGTCGACCTGCACTCGTCGACCTCGCCGCTCCGCTCGCAGCTCGCCGACGAGGTGAAGGCGGCGAAGACGGCGGGCGAGACGGTGCTCGTGGAGACGACGGCCGCGGCCTGCGCGGCATGCACGGAGATCGCGAGGGCGATGAGGGACGCTCCGCTCCAGACCGCGCTCGCGAGCGTGCGCCTCGTGCGGCTCGACGTGCGCGAGGTCGGCAGCGAGCTTCCGGCGCTCGGGATGAAGGAGCCGGCGCTACCGTGGTTTTACGTGATCGACGCGCGCGGGGACGTGCGCGACGGCATCAGCGCCGACGAGTGGGACGACAACGACGCCGAGGACGTGGCGCCGGTGCTCGACGCGTTCCTGCACGGCAAGCTCCGGTCGCGAAGGCGACCCTGGCGGGGCACGACGCTCTAGCCACGCGAGCCTCCCTGCAGGGAGTCACTTGCGGTCGAGGAGGAGGTCGTCCGAGCTGGGCGGCTTCGTCGCCGCGGGCTTGGCCGCGGGCCGCACGGCGGTCGCGACCACGGGGACCATGGGCTTGCCGGTCGGCGGCGCCGAGGCCATCGGCGCGGCCGCGCTCGGGGGGGCGCTCGATGGCGTCGACGTCGCGGGCACGACCGGGAGGCTCGACACGGCCGGCGGAGGCGCCGCGCTCACGGTTGCCGGCAGGAGGTCGGGGCTCGCGGCCTTCGGCGCGGCGGTCCGCAAG
>JBEKGQ010000748.1:0-3884 GCA_050012715.1 Polyangiaceae bacterium | reverse complement strand
GCCGCGTGCATCGCGCTCGCCACGCTGGCCGCCGCCCTCCGCGGTCCCGCGTTCCGCCCCGCCGCGCGCGGTCCGGGCCGCTGGCTCGCGCTCCGCCCCGAGGAGGCCTTCGCCCCCGCGCCCTCGACGTGGGCCGCGGACGCGCTCGCCGTGATCCTCGTCCTCGCCGCACTCTCCGCGCTCGCCGTCTTCGCCCGGCGCTTCGATCCCGCCGCGCCGTGGCTCGTCGTCCTCGACGCGAGCGCGCTCGTGCCCCTCTGCGTCACGGGGAGGCCCTCGCAGCTCCCGCCCGATGGCGCGCGCGCGGCGGCCCCGTGGCTGGAGCGTGTCTTCCGCAAGCTCCGCGCCGTCCCCGAGCTCCGCGTGCGTCCCTGGGCGCGTGTGCCGCTGGAGAGCGAGACCCCCGACGAGCTGCGCCTCCTCGTCCTGCCGCGGGCCGCCATGCCGGGCCTCCTCGGCATCGAGCTGGGCCTCGCCTGGAGCCCCACCCCGGTCGGATGGTCGCGCTCGCCCGAGCTGCTCGCCCGCGTGCTCGACGGCAGCCCGGCCGCGGCGCGCCTCGCGCAGGAGCTGCCCGCGACGCGCCTCGTCCCCGGCCGCCGCCCCGACGAGCGCGTCGTTCGCCTGCTCCCGGACGCCCCGACGCGCGCCTCGGCCGCCGCCCTCGCGCGCGCTCTCGGCGAGGTATTTACCGACCGTCGCGTCGGTTCTCCCGTGATCCCGGCGAAGGCCTGGTCCGCCCCCGAGCGCCGCAAGCCTCGCCCCCGGCCGGCCCCGGCGCCCGCCGAAGCCGCCGCGTAATGCAATCGGCGCGCGGAGACGCTAGAACGTCTTTCCCGAATGCAGCCCCGCGCCCGTGTCCACCCGCAGCAGGCTCTCGCCGTCTACGCCGAGCCGCTGGCCGCCGGGCGCCGCGTGGTGGTCTTCGCCGACGTGAACGCGGGTCTGCCCGAGCGGCTCGACGACCTCGGCGCCGAATCGGTCGTCCTCGTCACCCCGGGCGACGACCTCGGCGAGCTTCGCGCCGCGCGGTTCGACCTCGCCATCGTGGCGGACCTGACGCTCTTCGACGATCCCGCCGCCGTCCTCGCCTGCGTGCGCCGCGTCGTCGGCGAGACGGGGGCCGCCCTCGTGGGGGCCCCGAACCGCGACGCGGCCGAGGCGCCCGTCAGCGGCGCGCTCGACTACTACGCGCTCTTCGACCTCGTCGCGCGCGAGTTCGCCGACGTGCGCATGATCGCGCAGCTCCCGTTCCACGGTGTCGCGCTCGCCGAGGTGGGCGACGAGGACGAGTCGCCCGCGGTGAGCGTCGATACGCAGCTCGCCGACGCCGACCGCGCGCCGGAGGCCTTCGTGGCCCTCGCGAGCCAGCGCGGCACGAGCCTCGATCCCTACGCCATCGTCGAGCTCCCCGCGCCGACCGCCCCGGTGCTCGACGACGACGAGCGCGACACGAACGACCTCGGCGACGTGCGCGAGCTCGACGCGACGCGCGCCCAGCTCGAGGCCACCGGCGCGCGCCTCGACGAGGCGCGGACGCAGCTCGAGGCGACGCGCGGGGCGCTCGAGGACACGCGGCTCCAGCTCGACGAGGAGCGGCTCCGCGTGCAGGCGCTCCTCGCGCTGAAGACGCAGGCGGCGCGGGCCATCGAGCTGGAGCACGAGCTCGCGGCGAGGGCGCGGCAGCTCGACGATCTCTCGTCCGAGGTCGAAGAGATGCGCTCGGCCGCCGAGGCGGGGCGCATCGCGGCGGCGCAGGTGGAGGAGCTGGCGATGCGCGCCGACCGCGCCGAGCGCGCGGAACGGGCCGAGCGCGCCGAGCGCGTGAAGGCGCAGGCCGAGCCGGACCTGGCGAAGGTGCTCGAGGCGCACGCGGCGGAGCTGCTCGGCTTCGAGGTGATGCTCCGCGAGCGCGCGCAGGCGGTCCGCGAGCTCGAGGCCGAGGTGGCGCGGCGCGAGCGGATGGTGCGGGACCTCGTGAGCGCCCTCGAGGAGCACGGCGGTCACGCGCCGCCGGCCGACGGCGTGGCGCACGTGTCCGCGGGGTCCGCGGAGGTGCCGGCGCAGGTCGCGGCCGATATGGCGGCGCTCGTCACCGAGAACGAGCGCCTCCACGCGCGCCTCGACGCGCTCGCCCTCGAGCTGGCCCGTCGCCAGGGCGAGGCGCAGGCGACCGCGTGGACGGTGGCGGAGCTGGAGAGAAAGCTCGCGACCATCGCGGCGACGCCCGCTTCGACGCCCCGGTCGCCCGGGCCCGGCGAGGCGGTCGCCCCCCGGCTCGCGGCGGCCCTCGACGAGCTGGACGCCCTCCGTCACGCGCTGACCCAGGAGCACGACGCCCGGGTGCGCGCCGAGTCGGGCGAGGAGCTGACGGTGGCCCGCGCGGAGATCGCCCGGCAGGCCGTCCTCCTGGAGCAGCTCGGCCAGAAGTTGGCCGGCGGGGCCGTCCGGGGCGAAGAACTGCGTTGACAGCCGGTGCTCGAGGCTTAACTTGCCGCCAGCCTGCGCGGGTGTGCGCCCTCCCCGGGGACGCCACGTAGGGGCCCGTCCTCCTTCGGAATCCGAGCCTCGTCGATGTCTTCCAAACGCGACTACTACGAATCCCTGGGCGTGGCGCGTGATTGCCCGACCGATGAGCTTCGCAAGGCCTACCGCCGGGAGGCGCTGAAGCACCACCCCGACCGCAACCAGGGCGATGCCGCGGCCGAGGCGAAGTTCAAGGAGATCAACGAGGCCTACCAGGTGCTCTCGGACGACGAGAAGCGCCGTATCTACGACCAGTTCGGCCACGCCGGGCTGGAGGGGGGCGGGGGCCCGGGCGGGTTCGAGGGGATCACCGACGTGTTCTCCCACATGCAGGATCTCTTCACGGAGATGTTCTCCGGGTCGATGGGGTTCGGCGGGGGGGGCCGTCCACGACGGGGCGGGGATCTGCGCATCCAGCAGCGGCTCTCGCTGCGGGACGCGGCGTTCGGCTGCAAGCGCGAGGTGAACGTGCGGGCCCCGGCGCCGTGCGG
This sequence comes from Polyangiaceae bacterium, assembly GCA_050012715.1. Taxonomy (GTDB): domain Bacteria; phylum Myxococcota_A; class Polyangia; order Polyangiales; family Polyangiaceae; genus Palsa-1150. The sequence goes on along the minus strand of JBEKGQ010000748.1, from coordinate 867 downwards.
TGACTGCGGGGGCAGCGGCGCCAAGGCGGGGACGAAGGCGGAGGGCTGCCCGCAGTGCCGGGGAACGGGGCAGGTGTCGAACGCGCGCGGCTTCGTGATGTTCACGTCGACGTGCCCGCGCTGCCGCGGGGCGGGGCGGGTGGTGCGTCACGCGTGCACGACGTGCGGCGGGCAGGGCGCGGTCGAGAAGGCGCGCAAGGTGAACGTGACGTTCCCGGCGGGCATCGACGCGGGGCAACGGCTGCGGGTGCCGGGGCAGGGGCAGGCCGGCCCGCAGGGGACGAGCGCCGGGGATCTGTACGTCGAGGTCGACGTGGAGGGGGATCCGCGGTTCGAGCGCGACGGGGCGGACATCGTGACGCGCGTGACGGTGCCGTTCACGGACGCGGCGCTGGGAGCCGAGGTGCCGGTGCCGGCGCTGGAGCCGGAAGAAGAGAAGACGACGCAGCCGCTGACGCTGCCGCCGGGGACGCAGTCGAACGCGGTGTTCACGCTGAAGGGGCACGGGATCCCGCGGCTGGACGGGCGGGGGCGCGGGTCGCTGGTGATCGTGGTGCAGGTCGAGGTGCCGACGGCGCTGTCGGCCAGGGCGAGAGAGCTGCTCGCGGAGCTCGACGCGGAGCTCAAGGGCATCGAGGCGACGAGCACGCGGCGGGCGGCTTCGGGGAACAAGTAGCGGCTGCCGGGGGCGAAAGGGAGGGAGGAGCGCGGCGCGGGGCCGCTTCGCCCGCCGCCGGCGGACCGGTGCTCGCCGTGGCGGGTCCCTCCGACCTCCCCCGCGCGGCGCTTTGCTTCGCAAAGCTTGCGCGGGAAGTCGGGAGGAACCCCCCGCCAGCGCTCCGCGCCGACCCGACGACGCCGGGCTTT
>JBEKGQ010000747.1:0-3886 GCA_050012715.1 Polyangiaceae bacterium | reverse complement strand
GCGCGGGGCGGCGAAGAAGACGGCACCCGACGCCGGTGGGCTCACGACGGGCGGCGGGACGCTGTCGGCGACGCCGGCGGCCGGGCCGACGGCGACGGTGTCGAGCGGCGACGCGGGCGCCGGCAGCGCCGGCGTGGTCGAAGCGAAGACCCTCGACGGGGGCACGAAGGTCTTCAAGTTCAGTGAGCTCGACATCGAGGGCCGGCTCAAGAGCCCGCAGCTCGTGTACTTCCTCCGGCGCGTCCGGGCGGAGTTCTCCGCCGGCGACCTCGGCCACCGGACCTTCATGCGCGAGATGTCGGAGACCCGAAAGGAGTCCACCTTCTGATGACCACGGCCTCTCCATCCCTCGGCGCGGCCGCGACCCCCATGCTGCGGGTCGCCGCGGCCTGGGGAACGACCATCGTCGGCGTGAAGCTGCTCGACCGCGGGCAGGACTGCGTCGTCGGCGACGGTCCCAACGCGGTCGCGGTGATGCCCGATGGCCTGGCGGCGCCGACGACGCCGCTCCGCTCGGCCGGGGGCGGCTGGGAGCTCGACGCGCGCGGCGCCATCGCGGGCGTCCTCATGCTGCGCGGGCGCGAGGAGAACCTGCTCCAGCTCGCGAAGACCGGTGCGCCCGTGCCCGTGATGCCCGGCGACTACGGCCTCGTGCAGTACGGCCTCTTCTCGATCTTCTTCCAGTACACGACCGCCGGGTCGCCCCTCAAGGCGGGCATCTCGCTCGAGCCCCTCGTCGGTCTCTCCGTCTTCTCGAGCGTCGTGCTCCACCTCGGGATCATCGGGCTTCTCATCATCAACTGGACGCCGCCCGACTATCAGCTCCCGCCCGAGCTCGTGAGCCCGGAGGACTACGCGGCCCGCTTCGGCCTGAAGCGCGTGCTCCCCGAGATGGAGCCGCCAGCCCAGGCGGCCGACAAGAGCGGGGGCGGCTCGGGCATCAAGGATCCGGGCGCCAAGGACCCGAAGAAGATGGGCGGCGGTCAGAAGATCGTCGGCAAGGAGGGCAAGGCCGGTCTGAACGGCAAGGAGGATCACTCCGAGCTCCCCGGCGAGATCAAGCCCACGACGAACTACGGCGGCCTGAGCGAGGCGCTCGCGGACACGGGGACGGACATCAAGAAGACGCTCGCCGAGATCCAGACCGTGGCCAACGCGCTCGGTGGCCTGAACTCCGACAACGTCGTGCTCGGGGCCGGCCCCGGCACGGGGCTCAAGGGCGCCGGCTCGGGCGGAGGCGGCACCGGCGCGGGCGTGATGTTCGGCTCCGGCACGATGAACACGGGGTGGGGTCCCGGCTCGGGCGGAGGCTTCGGCTCCGGCTCCGGCGGTCCCGGCGGAAAGGGTACCGGCGGCTTCGGGACGGGCGGCTCCGGCGGCGGCACCGGCGGCGGCAACGGACCGGGCAACGGCTCGGGCAACGGACCCGGAGAGCACGGGCTCGCCGGCAGCGGCGCCGGCGGCGCGGTCCACGGCGGTCTCAGCCCGGAGCAGATCCGACACGTCGTCGTCGCGCACCAGGGAGCGCTGCGCGCTTGCTACGAGATCGAGGCCCAGAAGGACCCGACGCTCAAGGGCGGCGTGTCGGTCGGGTGGACCATCGACCCGAGCGGCGCGGTCACGAGCGCGTCGCTGGCCGGCTCGAGCATCCACAACGCGCGCGTCGAAGGGTGCGTCCTCCGGCAGGTGCGCACGTGGCACTTCCCGTCGAGCGACGGCAACTCGCAGACGACGTTCCCGTTCTCGTTCGGCATCGGGCACTGACGCGAGCGCGCCGACGCGCGCCGCTCAGCGCCTCGCCGCCGGGCACTTCCCGTTGGCCGGGCGCGCGTCGTTGGGGCACATCTTCGCGCACTGCCCGGTGACCGAGTCGACCAGCTGATCCTCGCCGCAATCGTCGTCGGTCAGCTTCGTCGTCTCCGTCGCCGCGGGCGCCTGCGCAGGGGCCGGTGCCGTCCTCGGCGACACCACGACCTTGTACGACGTCTTGAGGAAGCCGCGGATCATCGCCTCCGACACGTAGGCGTAGCCCCGGTCCCCCCACGTGTTGCCCCAGCTGTTGTGCACGAGGAACTGCCGCTGCCCGTTCACGTGGCGGTACCCGGCAAGGACGAACGCGTGCCCGCCGTCGGTGTTCAGCGAGCTCCAGTCCGCGATGTTCTCGCCCTTGGTCGTCAGCCACGTGCTGCCGATGTCCATCGAGGTCCACACGTCGGCGCCCGTCGCGAGGATCGCCGCCAGCGTGTCCGGGTCGCTCGGGATGCGATCGTACTCGGTGACCATCCACTGCCCGCGGCCGTCGCTGTCCTTCACCTTCGCCTGCAGCGTGGGGTCGGTCGTGCCGCTCCCCTGGCTGACCGGCGGCGTGTAGGGCCCGCAGTCGTGATCGCCGCTCCGGTCGAGCGCGCAGGCGACGCGCTCGTCGTACGGCCACGAGTCCCACGGCGCGATCGCCTTCTTCAGATTCGAGTCGCCGGCGCTCTGCACGATCGGGTTGCCGTAGTGCGACCAGATGTGGAGCGTCGACGTCGTCATCGTCCCGTTCTGGCGGCGGATGGCGTTGTCCATCGCCGTCGACAGCGAGAACGCGGTGCACGCGCCGACCTGCCCCTGGTCCTTCACCGGACCCTCCGTGCCCTCGCGGCGATGGTCCACCGCGTCGGGGAGCACGCCGCTCGCGGGCTTCGTCGTCCCCGGCCGGGGCGCCGTCGTGTTGCCCGCGGTCGTCGTCCCCGTGCCGGGAACGCCCGGAATCGCCGGCATTCCCGGAATGGTCGGCAGCGTGATCGGATTGTCGAGATCGAGCAGCCCCTGGAGGAGCATGTTGATCTTGTCCGGCGTGAAGTTTTTCGCCGACTTCACCGGGGCGTGGACGTTGCAGTCGAGGTGGATCCAGTGCCCGTCGAAGAGCTCGCGCGGGCCGCACTTGCGGTCGGGGCGGAGACGAAGCACGAGCGCCTGGAGCCCCTGGAGGTCGAGGAACTGGGCGCCCGAATCGGGGAGCGGCGCGGGATGAACGATGCGCGCCGGAAAGCGCGGCGAGACCGGCTCGGGCGGCGGGGGCGGGGCCGGCCCCAAGACGGGCGGCGGAGGCGGGGGCGGCCGGACGGCGTAGTAGGCGGGCGGGGGCGGCGGAGGCCGGACCGCGTAGTAGTAGTACCGGGGCGGGGGCGGCGGAGGTGGGCGCTGCGCCTCCACCTCGCACGCGCCGAGGAGCAGCACCAGCCCCACCCCTCCTGCCGCACGCTGCCACATCATCCAGCTTCCTCCGAGTCGTTCGACGAGCCGCACGTGTCGTCTATTCGTACCACGGCCCGACGCGGCGCCTTCCCGGTTGCTCCGGCCTTGCTCCGGCTCGCACCCGCGTGGCATGTTCCCGCCCGCCGAAGTGCGCAGGGTGACGGGCAGACGCTACAAGGTGACGGTCCTCGGGCTCGGCGTCATGGGCCGGCGGCACCTTCGCGTCCTCCGCGCCTTGCACGAGCGATTCGAGGTCGTCGGCGCATACGAGCTCCGGGCCGACGTCGACTGGCCGGAGGGAGTCCCCCTCCTCGACGCCGAGGCCGAGGCCATCGCGCGCGCGGACGTGGTCGTCGTCGCGACCCCGATGCAGGCCCACGCCGGCACGGTGGCCCGCGCCCTGGCGGCTGGCAAGCACGTCCTCGTCGAGAAGCCTCTCTGCGTCCGCGCGGCCGACGCCGACGCGCTGGCGGCGACGGCCTCGCGCGGGACGGCGCGGCTCTTCGTCGGGCACACCGAGCGCTTCAATCCCGTCGTGCGCGCGCTCGCCAAGCTCGTTCGCGACGAGCCGGTCATCGCCATCGACCTCGAGCGCGTGGGGCCGGCGCGCCCGTGCGGCGAGGGCGTGCTCGTGAACCTCGGCGTC
>JBEKGQ010000746.1:0-3899 GCA_050012715.1 Polyangiaceae bacterium | reverse complement strand
TCGTCGCCGAGTCCGTCCTGGTCGAGATCAAGACCGTCGAGCACCTGCTGCCGATCCACGTGGCGCAGGTCGTCACCTATCTGAAACTGTCCGCGATCCCCGTGGGGTTATTGGCGACGTTCAACGTGCGTTTCCTCCGAGAAGGCGTTCGCCGCGTCTGGCTTCCCGCTGCGGAATCCGACCCGGAATCGTGAGCGGCGTCGCTACTCGCTCCCGGCCTCGTCGTCGTCGGGGGAGAACTCGATGGGGTAGACGACGGTGACCTCCCCGCCGTTCGGCGGGGCGTCGAAGGACACCGCCATCATCGACTCGCGCACGCAGGTCTGCATCTCGCTGTCCTGGATGGTCGTGTCGTCCGCCATGTGCGCCTCGTCGACGACGCCGCCGACCTTCGGGTCGCCGATGATGCGGAAGGCGACGCTGAGGCGGCCCGAGAGCTTCGGGTTGCGCTTCAGCGCGTCGGCGTAGCAGCCCTTCGCCAGCGGGAAGAGGTCGTCGTGGACGCGGTCCTTGATGTACTCGGGGCTGAACTTCTCGGGCCCCGCGTCGAAGGCGCCCACCGGGAACGGGCGCGGCGGCCCCGCCTCGGGCGACGCGTCGGGCTCGACCGGCGAGCCGCCCATCAGCGCCAGCACGCCGGCCTCCGCGAAGAGCGCGTGCAGCTTCTCGCGCATCTCGTCGGCCCGCGCGCGATCGAGCTTCGGCCCCTCCGGCGAGTCGCCCGACCCCGGCTCCCGCGGCGTCGCGCCCCCGCTGCCGGGGCGCGTCCCGCCGGCCGCGAGCAGGTCCGGATCCTCGGTGGCCGCCGACGTGCGCGGCGGGGCCTGCGCCCGCGACGACGCCGCCTGCCACCACCGGTAGAAGAGGAACGCGGTGGCGACGACCATCCCGAAGACGACGAGCCGACGCCAGGTGCGCATGAGCCTCGATTCTACCCCGCGCTCCCGCGCGCCCTTGGCTCACCCGAACGGGCGACGTAACACGCCGCGTTCGCCGCCCGCTCACTGACCGTCGCGCGGCCCCACGCCGTGGCTGCTGTTCCACCAGCAGCCGTGGTCGCCGAAGACCGCGCGCCGCGCGTCGTCGGGGCCGAGCGACTGCGTGAGGTCGCTCTGCATGTTCGTCGTCTCCTGCGCCAGCGCCAGGTACGCCTGCATCAGCGGGTCGACCGCCGTGCCCGGCGCGGGCGGCGGGCGCGTGCCGGCGAGGATCTCCGCCACCTCGCGCACGTCCTCGTTGTACTGCTGGCCGTTCTTCTCGCTCGCCACGTTCATCAGGATGCTCACGCACGCCTGCTGCCCGATGTGGCTCACGTCGATGCCGCCGAGGGCCTGGCTGCAGAGCGGGCCGACCACGCCCCACGTGCGGTCGTGCGACTTCTGGAACTCCGCCTGGAGGATCGGCCCGTCCTGCGGGGCGAGGCCGAGCTTGTTCAGGTCCGCCGCGCTCAGGCTGTAGTCGCCCTTCGGGCCTCCGCACGGCACGCGCATCCGCACCTCGCCCTCCTGCGCCAGCTCCTTCAGCTCCTGCGGCGACAGGTCGTACTCGCTCCGCGGCACGCCGCCGTCGGCGAGCTTCGCCTGCGCTTCCTCGAGCTCTTTCTCGAGCTTCTTCTTCTGCGCCTCGATCGCCTCGAGCTTGCGGCGGTACTCGCGCACGTTGTCGGCGAGGTTCGCGTTCGCCACCGTCAGCGCCCGCTCACCCTCGGTGCCCGACGCGGCCTCCGGATCCGGCGCCGCCACGTCCGTCGGCCCGCCGCCGAGGCGCTTCACGCCGCCCGGGCCGGCTTCTGCCGTCTGCCCCGCGACGAGGTCCACGCTCTGCCCCGCGTGCGACACCGCCACCTTGCCCTCGTACACGCCCACCATCGCCGTCGCGGCGATGACCGCGCCGATCGCCCCCGACTTCACGCTCTTCGCGTCCATCGCGTCCTCGCCCTCGCGCACGTTGACCCGGAAGCACGTCCCCTTCACCGCCACATCGGCCGCCGGCGTGTGCACGACGAACCGCGCGCCGGGCTCCACCCGCCAGAACACGTCGCCCGTGTCCTGCTCGATCGCGTCGCCGTTCCACTTCACGTGGGCGCCCTTCTCCAGCACCGCGAGCGCGCGCGTCCCGACGTGCACCTCCTGCCGCTCTTCGGCCGTCACCGAGCCGTGGGCGTCCTGCCGCGAGCGGTGCGCGCCGTAGCCGATGATCGCGGCCATCCCCGCCGCCAGCGTCAGGCCCGCGAGGACGCGCCCCGCGCGCGGCTTCGGCCGCGCCGTCTCCTCGCGCCGCGCCGCCGCGACGACGCGCTCCGCGAAGCCCCGCGGGGGCTCCTCGGCGTCCCACGCCTCGAGGTCCCGGTCGTCCATGGCCTACTCCCTCTCCGTTCCCAGCGCTTCGCGCATGTGCTGCCGCGCGCGAAAGACGCGCGTCTTCGCCGTCGCCTCGGGGATCCCGAGCGCCTCGCCGATCTCGGCGAGGGTGAACCCGTGCACGTCGCTCAGAAGCAGCGCGGCGCGCTGATCGTCGCTGAGCGCATCGGCGGCGCGCGCCAGGCGGCGCCCGAGCTCGCGGCGAGCCCGCTCCGTCTCCGGCGTCGACCGGTCGGGCACCGCGTCGGTGGCCTCCGGCTCGGCGAGCGGGAAGCGCTTCCGCTTGCGCGAATCGAGGGCGAGGCGCGTCGCGATGGTGAGGAGCCACGTCGAGGCCCGCGCCGGGCCGTCGACGCGGAACCCGGGCAGCGCCCGGAAGGCGCGGAGGAAGGTCTCCTGCGCCAGGTCCTCGACGTGCGGCCCGCGCCCGAGCATGCGCGACAGCAGCGCGAACACCGGCCGCTCGTAGCGGACGACGAAGGCCCGCAGCGCCATGGGGTCCTGCGCGCGCGCCCGGTCCAGGGTCGCGCGATCGAGCTCCGTCGCCAGGGGAGCGGGCATCGCCAGGGCCATCATGTCACCCGGGTCTCACGACGCGGGCGGCGAAAGGTTCCCGAGAGCTTCCCGTTCTCCTCTGCGCTCGAGAAAAAGCGGAGAAAGGAGGGGAGGAGGGAAGGAGGATTGGGTGGGGGCGTCGGCACCGCCGATTGCGGAAAGCCTTCGCCGTTTCCAGGCAATCCCCCTCCTTTCCTCCTTCCCTCCTTTGGATTCCCCTCAGCTCTTCGCGGGCGTCGCCGGGGTGGCCGGCGTCGGCGCGGTCACCGGCTCCTCCGCGAGGGCCTTCTTCGCGGCGGCCTTCTGCGCCGGGCCCTTCGTGCCGAGCGCCTTGCGGGTCGCCTGGCTCTTCTGGGCGGCGGCGGCCTTGGTGGCCACCGTCTTCTCCGGCACCTTGACCGGCTCGAGACCGTACGTCTCGAGGTCCGGGCTGCTCTTGCCGAGGAGCTGGTAGAGCAGCGGCTTGATGACGTCCTCGATCATCGCCACCGCGGCGGCCTTCGCGTCGTGCTCCGTGGCGACCGCCTTCGTGTAGGCGGTCTTCGCGGCGGACGTCTGGGCCGGCAGGCCCACGTAGGCCTGGAGCGGCGCGAGGATCTCGGCCTTCGTGTACGTCTTGCCCGCCGAGGTGACGCTGTTGGCGGCGGGCAGGGCGTTGATGCCGTTGATGAGAGCCGTGCAGGTGGCGACGAGGGACTGCTTGGAGGAGTTCTGAACCGTCATGGGACACTTCCTTGTTCGATGGACATGGAGACGGGCGCCGGGGAATCCGGGCCTCTATGGGGGAAGTCGTCACGAGGGTGCCGAACATCTCGGTTTTTCTTTTCGAGCCCGGTCGATTGTTCGTAAGGGGCGGAAATCACGCGAGCGGGCGGCCTCTCGCGCCGAGAGGAGGCCTCCAACCGGCGATTGCGGCCCTCCAACCGCCCCACGGATGCCTCCAACCGGCGATTGCGGCCATCCAACGGCCGCGTGGATGCCTCC
>JBEKGQ010000745.1:0-3900 GCA_050012715.1 Polyangiaceae bacterium | reverse complement strand
TCCCGAGCCGGCGCCGCGCGATCGCCCGGGCCTCGGCACCGAGTGGGGCGAGACGCGCGAGTCGCACATCCGCGAGGTGAGCTTCTTCCGCAACGACCCCGAGCGTCCCTTCGCGACCGCGGCCCTCTTCTACAACGACCGCCAGGGCGTCGAGCAGCTGGCCGCCTGGCACGGAGGGACGCCGCGCTTCCACGACATCGCGGAGGTCAACGGCGCGATCACGATCTCGCTGCGCGACGCGTGGGGCGAGCCGCTCGACGCGATGCACGTCGGCGACCGGACCTACGTCGTCGGCCAGCAGGGCGAGCGGTACAGCATCGTCATCTCGAACCATACCCGGCGACGCTTCGAGGCCGTGGCGACGGTCGACGGGCTCGACGTCATCACCGGCAAGGTCGGCTCCTTCGGGGAGCGCGGCTACGTGCTCATGCCCGAGGCGAGCCTCGAGATCGACGGCTTCCGCCAGAGCAGCGACGAGGTCGCCGCGTTCCGCTTCGCGAAAGTGCGGGATTCGTACGCCGCCCAGCGAGGAGAGGCGCGCAACGTGGGAGTCATCGGCATCGCGTTCTTCGCGGAGCGCGGCGACGACTGGAACAGCGCCGACCTCCGGACGCGAGACACCGCGAGCCCCTTCCCGAACGAGGGCCGCTTCGCGCCGCCGCCGCGGTGACGGGAGGGGCGGGGAGGCGTTGCCCTTCTTCGGGAGGGCCATGCCCATCTTCGGGAAGGCCTTGCCCATCTTCGGGAAGGCCTTGCCGCCTCGCCCAGCTTCGGGAAGGCCATGCCCTTCTTCGGCAAGGGCTCTCCCGTCTCCGGCAAGGGCTCTCCCGTCTCGGGCGAGGCCATGCCCTTCTTCGGCGAGGGCTCTCCCGTCTCCGGCGAGGCCTCTCCTTTCTTCCCGGAGGCCTTGCCCGGCTACTCGGACCCCTCGAAGTCTCCCAGCTTCACCTTCGGTCCCTCGAAGCGGCGCCTCACCCCGAGAGCCCACATCGCGCCGAGAAGCACGACGATGCCCGCGAAGAGACCCATCCCCAGCGGGTTCGCCAGGGTGCACACCCCGAAGACCACGGCGGTCCATGCGACGCTCGCCACCGCGATCGCCGGCCCGGCGCGCCCGAGCGAGAAGGGCCCCATGCGGGTCCATCGCTTCCCGAGGCGCGCCGCGGCGCCGAGGCCGATGGGCACCGCGTAGCTCGCGTAGAGCGCGACGGTCGCGAGGGCCGCCACGGCGAGGAACACGGCGTCGCTCAGCGGCGCGGTGACCGCCACGAGCCCCGCCGGGAGCACCACGCACGCCGCGATCGCCGTCAGCGGCGTCCTCGTCCCGGGCGACACCTTCCGCAGCGCCTTCGCCATCGGGAGGCCGTCGTCGCGCGCGAAGGCGAAGAGCATCCGCGACGCGCTCGTCACGCTCGAGAGCCCCGCGAACCACATCGCCACGACCGCGAGCCCCAGCGCAAACCGGCCCCACCCCGCCCCGAGCGCGCCCGACAGCACGAGCAGCGCGGCGTCGGGCTTGCCCGCGACGTCGGGCAGGTCCTTCACCGCGAGGGTCAGCGCGGCCACGAGTGCGAAGCCCGCCACCGCGCTCACCGCCACCGCCGACACGATGCCGAAGGGCGCGCGTCGCCGCGGATCGTGGGTCTCCTCGCTCACGTGGGCGGCCGCGTCGAAGCCGGTGAAGGTCCATACGCCGAGGACGAGCGCCTGGAGGAACCCGAGGGCATACGAGCCGTCCGCGCGCGTCGTGGGTGCGGTCGCGACGAGGTACGCGGGGCCGTGCGCGGCGTGCGCGAAGAGAAGGCCCGCGAGCGCGACCACGCCGATGATGTGCACCGTGGCAGAGGCGTCGTTCAGCCACGCGACGAGGCGCACCGACGTCGCGTTGAGCACGCCGTGGACGAAGAGGATGCCCGCGAAGAGCGCGTAAGCCACCAACGGCGAGACGCCGAGCATCTGCGCCATCGCCTGCGCGCACGCGAGGTCGATGGCGGCGACGATCGCCATCTGGCCGACCAGGTTCAGCATCGCGGTGGCCCACCCCCAGGCCGGCCCGCCGAGCAGCGCCGACCAGTGGTAGAGCGCCCCCGCGGTCGGGAAGGCGCTCGCGAGCTCGGCCATGGCCACCGCGACGAGCAGCGTCCCCACCGAGACGAGAGGCCAGCCGATCCCGAGCCCCGCCGGCCCGCCCGCCCCGAGCGCGTCGCCGAAGGTCGACGTGATCCCCGTCAATACGCTGATGACGGAGAACCCGATGGCGAAGGTGGAGAACCCCCCGAGCCGCCGCAGGAGCTCCTGCGCGTACCCGAAGCGCGCCAGCTCGCTCGCGTCGCGGTCCATGACGTGGCGCAGCGTAACCCCGAGCGGGGGACGAAAAGGAGGGAAGGAGGGAAGGAGCTCTTGTTGGCTTTGAACCATCCCGACAAACCTCCTTTCCTCCTTCCCTCCTGTTCATGCTTCTTCTTTTTGGTTGTAGTGTGCGCGCCGCCCATGACGGACGCCGCCGCCACCTCACCCGCCGCCCCCGTCGCCGCCGCCGTCGAGGCGCGCGACGACCGGATGCCGAAGGGCATCCCGTACATCGTCGCGAACGAGTTCGCGGAGCGGTTTTGCTACTACGGCATCAACGCGATCCTCAGCATCTACATGACGCAGTTCATGCGGATCGGGGACGCCGACGCGACGACGTACCACTCGCTCTTCAAGTCGGCGGCTTACTTCTCGCCGCTCCTCGGCGCCTTCGTGAGCGACGTCCTCTGGGGCAAGTTCAAGACGATCCTCACGTTCTCGGTCGCCTACTGCACGGGATGCGCGATCGTCGCCCTCGTGCCGGGGACGACGGGGCTGCTCATCGGGCTCACCCTCGTCGCGCTCGGCACCGGCGGCATCAAGCCGTGCGTCTCGACCAACGTGGGCGACCAGTTCACGAGCAAGAACCAGCACCTCATCGAGCGAGCCTTCTCGTACTTCTATCTGGCGATCAACATGGGGTCGTCGATCTCGATCTTCTACTGCCCGGTGCTCCTCGGGAAGCCCGGGGAGAGCGGCTGGCACGGGCGACTGCCCGCCTTCGGCATGCCGGCGGCCATGATGTTCCTCGCGACCGGCGTCTTCTGGCTGGGACGGAAGAAGTTCGCGGTCGTGCCCCCCGCGGGCATGGCGTGGGTGCGCGAGGTCTTCTCGAAGAGCGGCCTGAAGACGATCGGGAGCCTCGCGATCATCTATCTCTTCCTCGCCCCCTGGTGGGGACTCTGGGAGCAGAGCAACGGGCAGACCTGGACGCTCCAGGCCGAGTCCTCGCTCATGGACAAGAACCTCCTCTTCGGCATCACGATCCTGCCGGCGCAGATCCAGGTCGTGAACGGGCTCTTCATTCTCGCCCTCGTGCCCATCTTCACGTTCGGCATCTTCCCGCTCTGGAGCAAGGTCACGAAGGTGACCCCGCTGCGGAAGATCGCCGTGGGACTCTTCCTGATGGCGGGCGCGTACATGATCGTCTCGCGCATCGAGGCCAAGATCCAGGGTGGCGAGAGCGTCAGCGTGTGGTGGCAGATCCTCGCGTACGTCGTGCTCACCGCGAGCGAGGTCCTGGTGAGCATCACGGGGCTCGAGTTCAGCTACAAGCAGGCGCCGCTCCGGATGAAGAGCTTCATCATGGCGCTCTTTCTCCTCTCGATCAGTCTGGGTGACCTGCTCAACGCCGGCGTGAACCACCAGATGGTGAAGCCTCTCCACGTGACGAACATCGAGGTCGGCGCGGAGACCTGGGTCGACCTCGATGACGTGAGCAGTTTCATCACGGGACAGAAGGTCGACTTCGACAAGCCCAACGGCGTCTCGTTCACCAAGGAGGGTAAGCCCCAGCCGCTCCAGGGCACGTTCCTCGTCGCCCAGACCGAC
>JBEKGQ010000744.1:0-3903 GCA_050012715.1 Polyangiaceae bacterium | reverse complement strand
CCGTGTGGCTGCGGACACCTTTGGCGGCTTGCAATGGAGCCAACGCCTCGTCGAGCCGACCGACTTCGCCGCGGAGTCGACCGACTTCGTCGCGGAGTCGACCGACCGTCGCTCGAATTCGAATCCGAGCGCCGCGGTGTCGACCGACTTCCTCGCGGCATCGAGCGACTGCCTCACGGTGTCGACTCACCGGGTCGCGAGGTCGAACGATCGTCGCACGATCTCGAATCATCGCCGCCATGAGTCGACGTCGAGCCGCGCGGAGACGAATGACCGTCGCGCGATCTCGACGCCGGAAGACGAAACGTCGTCGCCGCGACGCGGTCGGTCATCTCCATGCGTCACGATCGAATCATCGTGACGCGCGAACCGAGGATCGCGGCGAAGCAGGTCGACATTTCGTCGAAGCAGGTCGACTCCGCGACACGCGAGCTCGTTTCAAGGCCCTTTCACGAGCCTACCTTCCCCGGTAGACCCAGGTCCGCGCCGGCTCCTTCTCTGTCTCCGCGCGCGCCCGAGCTTCCCGGATGAGCGCATGCTGCGGCGCGAGCCCGCATGCCGGATCGGTGGCGTTCATGTCGCGGGTCAGCGCGAAGGCCTGGCAACGGCAGCCGCCGTAGTCGATCCCGCGTCGGTCGCAGCTCCGGCAGGGGTCGGGCATCCATTCTTCCCCGCGGAAGGCACGCATTCCTTCGCCCTCGCGCCAGATGCGCGCGAGCGAGTCGCCGCGCACGGTCGCGAAGGACAGCGGGAGCGACCGGGCGGCGTGGCACGGGAGGACGGCGCCGTCCGGCGCGACGACCACGAAGCGACGGCCCCAGCCGTCCATGCACGCGCGCGGGCGATCGGCGTGCCAGTCGGGCAGCACGAAGACGACCTCCATGGTCCCGGCGAGGCGCTCCTTCGCTTCGTGGGCCACGGCGCGGGCGCGGTCGATCTGCGCCCGCGTCGGCAAGAGGCCGCCCGCGTTCTCGAGCGCCCACGAGACGAGCTGCACGTTCGCCAGCTCCAGCCGATCGGCGCGGAGCCGCTCCGCCATCGCCACGATCGCCTCGACGCGATCGAGGTTCGCCCGGTGCAGCACGACGTTCACCGTGAGCGGCAGGCCCAGCTCCTTCACCCAGCCGGCCACGCGCAGCTTCTGCTCGTGCGAGGCGAGCCCCGCGATGCGATCGCTCGACGCCGCGTCGGCGTCCTGGATGCTCAGCTGCACGTGGTCCAGCGACGGGGCGAGCTTCTCCAGCCGCCCGCGCTCCAGCGGCACGCCGCTCGTCACGAGGTTCACGTAGAGCCCCTTCGCGTGCGCGTGGGCGGCGATGGCCTCGAGGTCCGATCGCGCCAGGGGCTCGCCGCCGGTGAGGTGCATCTGCATGACGCCGAGGTCCGCCGCCTCGTCGAGGACCCGTAGCCACTCGTCGGTCGAGAGCTCCTCGTTGCGGCCCGTCAGCTCCGTCGGGTTCGAGCAGTAGGGACACGCGAGCGGGCACCGGTGGGTCAGCTCGGCCACCAGCGTGTACGGAGACTCGAGGCGCGCGGGCGCGGGCGCGGGCGCGGGCGCAGGCGCGGGCGCGGGCGCAGGCGCGGCGCGATCGAAGCCATCGAGGAGACCGCGACCGTACAGATCCGCGAGCAGCGCATCCACGTCGCGCGCGATCACCTCCCGCGGCGCGCCGTATCGCGTCGCCAGCTCGTCGACGATGGCGTCCCTCTCGCGCGTCCCGTCGCACAGCGCCACGGTCGCCGCCGCCGTGTCGCTCAGGCGCAGGCCCCGTTCGGGCGAGAGGAGCACCGGGCGGCCATCGCGCGGATCGGGCCGGACCCGGGCCTTGCGCGACAGCCGCGGTCTCACGCGGACGCCTCGGCCACCGCGTCGAGCATCGCCCAGAGGATGCGGCACTTGTCGATCAGCGCGCGGACGCAGGCCTCCTGCTGCGCCGGCGTCGTCGCGTGCTTCACCACGAAGGCCAGCGCTTCCTCCGCGTCGCGGGTGGCCCGCGGCACGCGCGAGCGGAAGTAGGCGAGCGACGGCTGGTCCACCCAGGGGTAGTGCTTCTCCCAGGCCGCGACGCGCGTGCGCATGATGTCCGGCGCGAAGTGCTCGGTGAGCGACGACGCCACCGCCTCGACGAGCGAGCGCTCGCGCACGAGCTCCACGTACGAGTCGCACGCGTACCGCACCGCCGGCAAGACGCGCCGCAGCGACCGCACCTCGTCGACGTCGAGGCCCACCGCGCGCGCCAGGACCTCCCACTCGGCGAGGCCCCCTTCCCCTTCCTTCGTGCCGTCGTGATCCCCGATGCGGCGGATCCACGCGCGGCGAAAGACCGGGTCCTCGCTCTTCGCGAGGATGAGCGCGTCCTTGATGGGGATGCGCGTCTGGTAATAGTAGCGATGGAGGACCCAGCGCTGGAGGTGCTCGCGCGAGAGCTCGCCGCGATGCATCGCCAGGTTGAAGGGGTGCAGGCTGTGGTAGCGCGACGCGCCCTCCTGGCGGAGGCGCTCCACGAAGGCGTCCGGCGCGAGCAGCGCGCCGGTCACAGCGTGATCTCCATGCCGTCGAACGAGAGCTCCCACCCCGCCCGCAGGACGGCGGCGCGCTCGGCGGAGTCCTGCCGGAGGACGGGGTTCGTGTTGTTGATGTGGGTGTAGACGCGGCGAGCCGCGGCGAGGCCGCCGACGCGCGCGAGGCCGGCGAGGCTGCCGGCGTCGCCCGCGATCGGGACGTGCGCCATGTCGCGCGCGCGCGACTTGCCGAGGCCCTGGGTCACGAGCTCGTCCTCGCTCCAGAAGGTGCCGTCGAAGAAGACGAGCCCGGCGTCGCGGACCATCGCCTCGACGCCCTCGAGGGAGCCGACCGCGGTGGCCACGACGCACACGCGGCCGCTCGCCAGATCGCGCACGCGGAGCGCGACGTTGTCCTCCGGCGACGGGTCGACCGCGCCCATGAGATGCACCGGCAGCTTGCCCGGCGCGGCGATCGCGGTCACGCCGAGGCCCACCGCGTCGAGCACCTCTTCGCGGCCGAGCGCCAGCGTGCGCCAGGTCACCTGGTCCGGCGTGCGCGCGAGCGTGCGGAGCATCGCGTTGCGCTCGACGAGCCCCGCGCGCACCCGCTCGGTGGCCAGCACGACGAGCGGCTGCGACTCGCGCAGCGAGAGGAGCCCGAGGACGTGATCGAGGTCGCCGTTGGTCAGCGCGATGGCGCCGATGCCCGTGTCCCGCGGCGCGCGCGGCTGCAGCGGGGCGAAGCGCTCGATCTGCCGGAGCACGTCGGGCGACGCGTTCACGAGCAGCCAGCGATCCCCCGCCTCGCCGCGGCTGAGGGCCAGCGAGTCCTGCGTGCGCGCCTGGATTCGCGCGTCGCCGGCGCGGACGAGCGCGCAGTTCTCGCACGCGCAGTTCCATTGCGGCAGCCCCCCGCCCGCGGCGGACCCCAGCACGTGAGCGCGCAGAAGCGCCTCCTTTACTCGGCGTCAGCGTCGTCGGCGCGCTCGACGATCGGCGGCCACTCGCCGTCTTCCTGGTACGAGCCGATCTCGGCGTCCATCTTCATCTCTTCGTACGCGGGGGTCGTCCAGCTCATGGCGGTCATGATGCCTTCAATCCGGGCCCCGCGCAACGAGGTGGCACCGGAGCGATCCGGCGCCAAGCTCGCACACTCTCGCAGGAACTTGCGGTGATTCAGGCCCATCACCGACCTCTGGCGCTAGGATAGTCCGACCAACGTAGGAGGTGCTCCCATGCATCGTCGCTTCGCCTTCGCCGTC
Organism: Polyangiaceae bacterium; assembly: GCA_050012715.1. Lineage (GTDB taxonomy): Bacteria > Myxococcota_A > Polyangia > Polyangiales > Polyangiaceae > Palsa-1150. The sequence continues at coordinate 136 of JBEKGQ010000744.1, read as the reverse complement.
CTCGGCGGCCTGTCGACTGCCGCCCTCGTCGCAGCATGTAGCGGGAGCAGCGGCAATTCGGGAGCCGGAGGGAGCGACGCGGGCATCCACACCGACGCGACCGCGAGCAGCAGCGGGAGCGGGGGTGGAAGCGGGA
>JBEKGQ010000743.1:0-3905 GCA_050012715.1 Polyangiaceae bacterium | reverse complement strand
GGCGGCGGCATCGACCGCGAGGACTCAGCCCGCGCCCTTCCAAGCGCCGTGAAGATTCTGCGGCCAAGGTCGTCCAACCGGGGTGCCCGTGAACGCTCGTTCGCTCATCTCGGTCTTGCTCGGCCTGTGCGCCACCGGCTGCGCAACCGGCGAGGCTGTGCAGCCCTACGTGGTGACGGCCAATGCGTATGCCGACATGCAAGAGCTGAAACACGCGACCGACCACACCATCGGGGTCGGCCAGTTCAGGATGGCACGGGACCCCGTGGAGCTACCCGTGGCCCCCGGCACGAGCATCGAGACTCCCCACGGGGAGTCGTTCGCGACGTATCTGCGCGACGCGCTCGTCTCGGAGCTGAAGACGGCCGGGGTCTACTCGGACGCGGCGCCGGTGATGCTGACCGGCGTCATCGAAAGCATCCAGCTCTCGCACTCCAGTCAGCAAGCCGAGTGGAAGCTTGTCCTCACCGTCTACTCGTCGAGCGGGATCAGCGTTCAGGTCGAGGAGCGCCATCCGCTGAGCGAGAAGCCGTCCGAAGCATTCATGCCCGCCGTGCAGGATCTCATCGCGAAGCTCGTGCACGACGCGCGGTTCAAGGAGCTCGTCCGCGGGTAGTGCACGAAGTGCTCGGCCAGCGAGCGAGATCGAACGGCACCCGCGTCCCGCAACGTTGTACCGCGTCGCGCTGGCCAATCGCCATCCGGAGGCGCGCGTCCGCCTGCGGCGATTGGGCGTCGAGGTCTGATGGCCTCGGCACGCTCCCCGCAAGAGGTATGCAGCGACATGGAGCGGCTGGTCGGCGCTGGGTCGAAGACCTGATCCACGACGTCGGCAGAGCGTAGCCTTCGAAACACGGATGCCGACGACACCGGAAGCCGACGAGACCTGGCCTGCCGCCATGACGGGCCTGGCCGACGCGCACGGCGCCTCCGCCACGGGCTCGTCGCCGCCGCCGGGTCCCGGAACCGATCGCGTCGACCGTTACGAGCCGCTCCGGGAGCGCGCGCGCGGAGGTCTCGGTCGCGTCGTCGAGGCGCAGGATCGCCTGCTCCGTCGCGTGGTCGCCGTCAAAGAGCTCCTCCACCGCGACCACTCGGGTGAGGCGCGCTTCGTGCGGGAGGCGTTCATCACGGCGCGGCTGCAGCACCCGTCGATCGTACCGGTGTACGACGCGGCGACGAGCGCGGACGGCGCGCCGTTCTACGTGATGAAGCTCGTCAACGGGCGCACGCTCGACGAGCTCGTCGCGCAGCGCCCCTCCTTGCGCGAGAGGCTCGCGCTCCTGCCGAACGTGATCGCCGTGGCCGACGCCGTCGCGTACGCGCACAGCCAGGGCGTCCTTCACCGCGACCTCAAGGGCTCGAACGTCATCGTGGGCGACTTCGGCGAGACGATCGTGATCGACTGGGGGCTCGCCAAGCGCATCGAGGACGCCGACGATCGCGAGGTCACGCCCCGCGAGAGCCCCGCCGACGACGGGCTCACGGTCGAGGGTTCCATCCTCGGCACGCCGCTCTTCATGGCGCCGGAGCAGGCCCGCGGAGAGAGGGTGGACGCGCGCACGGACGTGTTCGCGCTCGGGGGTCTCCTCTACTTCGTCCTCGCGGGGAAGGCCCCCTACGCGGACATCGAGCTGCGGCGGCTCCTCGGGGAAGTCCGGGCGGGCAGCGCGACGCCGGTTCGCGCGCGGGAACCAGGAGTCTCTTCCGACCTCGCGGCCATCGTCGCGAAGGCCATGGCGAGCGATCCGGCCCGGCGCTACCCCACCGCGCGCGAGCTCGCCGACGACCTCCGCGTCTACCAGAACGGCGGGCTCGTCGCCGCCTACCGCTACAAGGCGCGGGACCGGCTTGCGCGCGGGCTGCGCCGACACCTCGGCGTCGCCGTGGCCACCGGCTCCTTCCTGTTTCTCGGGGCGGTCGCGGTCGCGGTCTTCGGCCTGCACGAGCAGGGGCTCCGGCGGGCGGCGGAGCAGGCTCGCGACCACGCCGCCGCGGAGCAGGCCCGCGCCGACCGTCAGTCCCTCGTGCTGCTCGAGCAGCAGGGGCGCGACGAGCTCGAAGCGGGACGACCGTTCCGCGCCGCGGTCTACCTCAGCGAGGCCTACGGTCGCGCCCCCGACAGCCTCGCGGTGCGTTCGCTGCTCACCGAGGCGCTGCGGCCCCTCGCGGCGCACCGGTTGGCGCTCGTCGGCCACACGCGCGACGTCCCCGCCGGGGCCTACAGCCCGGACGGCCTCCTCGTCGCCACGGGCAGCGACGACCGCTCGGTGCGCCTCTGGGACGCGCGCACCGGAACGATGCTCCACACCATCGACGGCTTTCAGGGGTCGATCGAATGGATCGCCTTCAGCCACGACGGCCGGTCGCTCGTCGCCGCGTCCGCGGGCCAGCATCCCCGGGTCTCGACCTGGAGCGTCCCCGGTGGCGCGCCCCTCACCGGGTTCGACCTCCACCGGGCCATGTCCCGCGTCGAGTTCACCCCGGACGACGCCGCGCTCGTCGTCGGCGATTTCGACGGCTACCTGCGGGCGTACGACCTCGCGAGCGGCGCCACGCGCCTCGAGGCTCGGCCGTTCCGCGACCGCATCACGTCGATCGCCTTCCGTCCCGGCACCTCGCAGATGCTCCTCTCGAGCAACGACCACACGGCGGCGGTCTGGGACTGGCGCACGCTGAAGCCCGTGTCGACCTTCGCCGCTTTCGACCGGAAGGTCTCCTCCGCGAGCTACAGCGCCGACGGGCGCTACCTCCTTCTCGCCGAGAGCGAGCACCACATCCACGTCTACGATGCGACGAAGCTCACGCGCCTCCGTACGATCCACGTCCCCGAGTCCGCCCCCGATCCCGACGCCTTCTTCTCGCCCGATGCCCGCCTCGTCGTCGCCGGGGCGAAAGACGGGCGCATCCGCGTGTGGCACACCAGCAGCGGAGCGCTCCTTCGCCTCATCGACGCGCAGCCGGCCGGACAGCTCTACCGCATGGCGCTTCGCGGCGACGGCAACGAGGTGGCCACGATGGGCGGCGACGGGGCGGTGAACCTCTGGTCCCTCGACACCGACCTCGACTACCGCGTCCTCGGCCGCCAGCCCATCGACGACACGCCGGTGCTCACGTCGAGCTACATCGACGGGGACCGCACGCTCGTCCTGCCGGGAGGCGACGGCGAGGTGCGCATTCTCGACGCGCGGACCGGCGAGCCGCTGCGCTCTCTTTCCATCGGCCTCGAGGCCGACACGATCGCCTTCGACGCCCACGCCACGCGCCTGGCCACGACGGGCGAGCTCCCCGCCGCGAATCCCCCGCGCGTGTGGGACTTCACGACCGGCGCCCTGGTCGCGCTGCTCCAGCCCCAGGCGCCGCCGCTCACGTACGCCCTCGGGGCCACGAGCGACGGCACCGGCTTCCTCACGGGGGACTACGTCGGCACGGTGCGCGAGTGGGACGCCGCGACCGGCGCCCTCCGGGGCGAGCACGTGGTCACCGCGGCGCGCCTCTCCAGCCTCTCCGCGCATCCGGACGGGCGCACGATCGCCGTTGCCAGCGAGCACGGGACGGTCTTCTTCGTCGACCGGGAGACGGGCAAGACCCTGCGCACCCTGCAGGCGCACGCGTGCTGGATCCAGTCGCTCGCGTTCGCCGAGTCCGGACGCACGCTCCTCACGGCCGGCCGGCAGGACCACACGGTGAAGGTCTGGCGCGAGCCGTTCGACGCCCCCGTCGTCCTCACGGGTCACACCGGGATGGTGCTCCGTGCGTCCATGAGCGACGACGGGCGCCGCGTGGCTACGGTGAGCAGCGACGGCACCGCACGCCTGTGGGACGCGCACACCGGCGAGCTCCTCCGCGTGATTCACGGCCCGACCACCACGGCGACCTTTCGCCCGCGGAGCGACGACCTGCTG
>JBEKGQ010000742.1:0-3908 GCA_050012715.1 Polyangiaceae bacterium | reverse complement strand
GGCGCTCGTACGGCAGCGACGCCAGATCGGCGAGGCGCAGATCCGCGACCTGCTGGCCGGTCATCGTCGGCACGTTCGCCTCGAGCTGCTGGCGCCACGCGACCTCCGGATCGACCGCGGACGCGGCCTCCTTGTCCTGGCAGCATTTCTTGTACTTCTTGCCGCTGCCGCACGGGCACGGGTCGTTGCGCCCTGCCTTGGCTCCGGTCCGCCGCACGGGGATCGGCGCCGCCAGGCTCGGGGGTGCGTAGTCGGGGAGCGTCTCGAGGATGGGGCCGTCGACGGCGGCGCGCAGCGTGGCCACCGCGTCGAGGGCCTGGCGCTGCGTGATGGCCGGGAACGATTCGGCCACGACCGCGCGGACCTCCTCGTCCGCCAGCGCGGCCGTCGCCGCCACGAGCAGCTCGCCGCAGGCCCGGCTCACCCCGCGTCGCGCGTGCGTCCGCACGAGCGCGAGGAGGCGCGGCGGCGGCGGGCGCTGCTTGCGCAGGGTGACGGCGAGGAAGAGGGCCAGGGCATCGCGCTCGTCGGTCGTGTCGTCGCGCTCGACCGCGTCGAGGAGGGCCTTCACGCGATCGCCGGTGACGTTGCCGGCGAGCATCGCGCCGAGGAGCAGATCGTCGAGCAGCACGACGGCGTCGAGCACGCTCGCGGCGGGCAGCGGCTTCTCGGCGACGGCCGCCGCGAGCGCGTACGTCGCCACCGACTCCGCGTCGTCGGCCGACCACGCCCGCTCCACCTCGGCCGCCGCGTCGAGCTTTCCCTCACGCACCTCGGCCGCGAGCTTCTGGACGAGCGTACGGGTCGGCGCGGGCATGGGCGAGCGAGCAGCCTATTACCAGCGACGACGGAGTGCGCCACGGGATCGCGAGCCCGCGGCAGTCGGTCCCGTCGCCGGTGGCGCGGGCCGCGTTTTCCCGCGTCCCGAGGCTGGCGCGTCACGTGCTTTGGTCACGTGCGTTGGAGGACGCCATGCGCATCGCCGCTTCCGTCGTGTTTCCTCTCGCCGCGTTCGCGTTCGCCTGCACCGGCGAGCCACCCGACCTGGGCGAACCCACCGAGCCGTCTCCGCCCGCCGCGCCCGACGCCGGGCCGTCTCTTCCCGAGGTCACTCTGCCCGGCACCACCCAGCCATCCGGGGCGCCCGGCCTCTGCACGAGCTGGTCATCCACCGTGCTCGATCTGTCCGCGCTCTCCATCGCTCAGCCGCGGAGCTTCATCCACGGCGTCGAGGGCGGCTTCAGCGTCGTCGCGACCGACGCTCGGACGACGCGGGTAGCGGCCCTCGCGTTCGACGCGACCGGAACGTCCCGCGCTCCGGAGGTCGACCTCCCGCTCGAGGACACCGCGGTCAGCGACGTGGTGGCGACGAGCGAAGGCGGCTGGCTCGCCGTGTGGTCCGACGGCGAGTCCGCCTACGGCGCATGCTCGGGGGACCTCTCGTTCGTGCACTACGACGTGGGTGGTACGCCGACGGGACAGACCGCCTCGCAGTCGGGCGCCTTCGGAGCCCTCGGCGCCGAGCCCGGAGGCACGACCGACGTCGCCTGGTGTAGCTCGTCCGGCTCGGCGTGGTCGTCGCAGATGGGCACCGTCGCCACCTTCCCGCTGTCCCTGACCCCCGGTCCGTCGTTCGCGAGCGCCTCGCAGGAGTGGTGGCTCGGTTGGCACCTGGGGACGCTACTCTCCATGGACTGCCCCGACGCCTCCTGCAACTACTACGGCGACGGCGTCGTCGGCGCGCTCCACACGTGGAACACCACGGGGCAGTCGGTCCTCGACGTCGTGCTCCCGGCCGATCTCGCGACCGCCATGTCGTCGGGCGCCGCGCGCGCGAGCCCCGGCGAGGACGCCACGACGGCGATCGTGGCGCAGGCGAGCGGCGTGAGCTTCGTGTCCGCGAGCCAGGTGGCGGTGGTCCCGTCCGACGTGCTGCTCAACGGCGCGAGCCCGTGGTCCGCCCCCGCCGTGGGAGGAGCGCAGCGCGCGGTCGTCGGCTTCGACGGCCACATCGCCGGCGAAGGGGACGCGGGTGGGAGCGACGCGCTCGAGATCGTCGAGGTGACCTCGAGCGGCGTGCGGAGCGTCGTCGGTCAGGTCTCCTTGCCGCCGGACCCCCAGCGCGACCTCTCGATGGCCACCGTCTCGCTCACCGCCACGCTCGCCGAGGACGCGTACATGGTCGTCCTGGTGGGCCAGACCATCGAGGGCGCCGTGTTCACCTGCACCGGGAGGTCGTCGTGAGAGCGCCGCGCCTCGTCGGGCTCGCCGTCCTCCTCTCCTCGGGCGCCTGCGGCGGTAGCCCCGGGGACGTCCAGAGCGGCTACGAGCCTCCGCCCACTCCCGACGCCGGGACGGCCACGTTGCCGCTCACGACGCAGGTCTCGGCGCCCGGCCTCTGCGGCCAGTGGTCGGCGAGCCCCGTCGACCTGTCGTCCCTGACCTCCTCGAGCGACACCGCGTCGCTCGTCGTCCGCTCCGACGCGCGCGACGGCGTCACGGTCTGGATCACCGACCGCGAGGGCGGCGTCACCGCGACCGCCTTCACCGCCGACGGCACTGTCGACGGCGCGCCACTCTCGTTCCCCGCGCCGCCGACGCCATCGGTCGACACCGAATCGGGCGACGACGGCGGCTCGCCGCCCCCGCCCACGGTGCACGACGTCGAGGCGGTCCCCGGTGGATGGCTCGTCAGCTGGGACGGGACGCCGTCCGCCGGGTGGGTGGGCGTCTACGACGCGACGGGGAACCAGCTCTACACCGTGTCGCTCGCTACGAACGCCGCGACCATCGACCTCGCGCCGGACGGGAGCATCGGGATCAACGACGGCGCGACCATCGGCTGGGTGCCTCCCGGGCAGTGGACCGAGCAGATCGCCGTCACGTACGCGCCGGCCTCCGTGGGTTCGTTCACCGTCGATCCCGGCGCCTACGCGGCCTGGAACGGAGGCGTCGCCTACGTGTCCGCGCCCGACCTCTCGTCGAACATCGAGACGGTAGCCCCGGGGGGCGTCACGGTGACGTTCCCCGGTCCCGCGCTCGCGTACGGCTGCGGCGACTACGACAGGATCCTCCTCCCCGGCGTCGGTGGTCGGAGCGCCACCGTCCTCGAGCTGTGCCCTTACGGCGCCGCGTCGGGCGTGATCCTCGATTTCGCCTCGACCGCGTTCCCGCTCCGGTCCTTCGCTTTCGACGGCCCGGCGCTGACGTCGGCGCCGGTCGCGGCCGCGGGTCGCGGCCCGAGCGCGGGCCTCGTGCTGGCGTGGGGCTCGCCCGCATCGTCGAGCGCGACCGCCCTCGGCTTCGCGGAGGTCGCGCCCACCGGCGCCCGCGGGGCGTTCGTCCCGCTCGGCAACATGCCGGTGGCTCCGACGAGTCTCGTCATGGCCGGCTCGAGCGACGGCGGGACGTACTTCGTCATCGGATGGAACGGCGCGGTACGCGCAGGCTACACGGCGCGCTGCGTGGGGTGAGGCAACCGGCGAACCGGGAAAGTGCGCAAAACGGGCGACGTCGGGGGCGTTGACGAGGGCCCCGCGCCCGACCGATAAGCAGGCCATGCTGCCTCGCGCCCTCCTCGCGTCGTGCCTTCTGCCGCTGGTCGCCCTCGCCGCCTGCGAGGCGACGCCGCCCCCCGTGACGCCGCCTCCGCCTCCGCCGCCGGCTGCCACCGCGACTGGCATTGCTCCGGGCCCGGCCCCCACCGCGCCGGTCGCGACCGCCGAGGCGCCCTCGGGCTACGACAAGCCGCCGGCGAACATCCTCGACGTGATGCACGCGCCGTCGCCGCCGCAGCCCTTCGCCAGCCCGACGCACGACACGATCCTGCTCGTCTCGTGGCAGGACTACCCGCCGATGACCCGCGTCGCGGCGCCCTTCCTGCGCCTCGCCGGCGTGCGCATCGAGCC
>JBEKGQ010000741.1:0-3912 GCA_050012715.1 Polyangiaceae bacterium | reverse complement strand
CGTCTGCAGCGTCGCGTCGAGGTCCCCGATCTCGTCGAGAAAGAGCGTGCCGGTGCCGGCCATCTCGAGCCGCCCGGGCTTGCGCGCGGTGGCCCCCGTGAAGGCGCCTCGCTCGTGTCCCATCAGCTCGCTCTCGAGGAGGCTCGGCGTCAGCGCGGCCAGGTTGACCGCGACGAACGGCTGCTTCGCGCGCGCCGAGTGATCGTGGATGGCGCGCGCCACGAGCTCTTTGCCCGTCCCGGTCTCCCCCACGACGAGGACCGGCGCGTCCGACGCCGCGGCGCGCCCGATGACCTTCCAGACCGCCAGCATCGGCGCGCTCACCCCGACCAGCGGGCTCCCCTCCGGCGGCGCGCCCGCCGGCGCCTCGCTCACCGCGCGCCCGAGGACCCGCTTCCGGACCGCGCGCTCCACGACGTCGAGCAACGCTGGCAGATCGAACGGCTTCGTCACGTACTCGAACGCGCCCGACTTCATCGCGTCGATCGTGCGACCGCTGTCGCCGTAGGCCGTCGCCATGATGACCGGCGTCTCGCGGTGCGTGCCTGCGCGCATTTCGCGGAGCAGATCCAGCCCGTCGCCGTCCTTCAGGCGCACGTCGAGGAGGACGCAGTCGAGCTCCTCGCGCTCGAGCGCGGCGCGCGCCTCCGCGAGGCTCGCCGCCGCGACCGTGCGGTGACCCTTCGAGCCGACGGCCCGCACGAGCCCGTCGCGCACGCCCGGCTCGTCGTCGACGATGAGCACCGTGGCCATCGAGGCTAGCCTACGCTCCCCGCCGGCGAGCCGACAGGATTGCTCATGCGCGGCGGGCCCGCCGCGTTGACCGAGAAGGTGAACCGCGTGGCGTCGCCCTCCCGCGCGTACGTGAGCGAGCCGCCGTGCGCGGCGGCGACGGCGCGCGCGAGGGCGAGGCCCAGGCCGGTCCCGGACGGCTTGGTCGTGAAAAAGGGCTCGAAGAGCTCCCCGGCGCGCGACGACGGCACCCCCGTCCCGTGGTCGACCACGATGACGCGCGCCTCTCCGTCGTGCGCCTCGACGTGGGCCTCGACGCGTCCCCCCGACGCGGAGGCCTCGACCGCGTTGCGCAGCAGGTTGTCGAGCGCGCGTGCGATCGCGTCCGGGTCGACCCGGGCCGGAGCCGCCCCGTCGACCGCGACCACGACGCCCCGCTCCAGCGCCCACGGCGCGAGCAGACCCACCCGCCGCGCGACGAGCTCGCCGAGGTCCACCTCGGTCTGCGGGCCCGGGCGGCGCCCGGCGACCACGAGGAGATCGCTGACCAGGCGATCCAGCCGGGCGATCTCGGACGCGATGTCGTCGAGATCGCGCGCCACCGCCGGCGTGGCCTCGCCGCTCGTCCGCGCGAGATCCGCGCGGAGCTTCATCGACGCGAGCGGGTTTCGCACCTCGTGCGCGATGCCCGCGGCGATGCGCCCGAGGGCCGCCAGCCGCTCGCGGTCTCCGAGCTCCGTCGTCAGGCGCTCCCGCTCGTTCTGGGCCCGGTCGAGCTCCTCGGCGAGGGCGGTCACGCCGCTGGCCACCTCGTCGAGCTCCTGCAGCGTGGGCCGGGAGACGGGCGCCCGCAGATCCTTCGCGAGCGCCTTGAGCGACGCGCGCAGGGTCGATACATCCCGCTCGACCACGGCCAGCGTGCGCAGCGACGCGACCACGAGCGCGAAGCTGAGGAGGGCGAGCACGACGACGATGATGCGCAGGCCGCGCGTCTCGCTCCCGGCCACGACGCGCTGGAACGCGTAGACGTACCCTCCCCCCGCCACCGGACCTGCCGCGGCGAGGACCTGGTCCCCGGCGTCGTTCGTCCCGTCTTCGATCCGGGGTTCGGCGGCCTGCGCGGCGTCCTCGAGCGCGCGCTGCACGACCGCGCCCTCGTCGGCCTCGGCGGCCGCGGCCACGTAGCCGCTGTGGAGCTCGCGCGACTGCCGCTCCCGTCGCGGCCGGTCGGCCCGAGGAAGCGGGGCCAGCACGGCGGCGAGTCGTTCGACCTCGCGCGTCACGCTCTCGCGCGCGTGCTCGGCGCGGACCTCGTGGTTGGTCCTCGCGAGGAACAGGATCGCCGTGATCGCCGACGCGCACGCGAGCACGATGAGCGCGGTGATCGCAAAGAGCCTGCGTCGGAAGGAGCCAGCCATCTCGAAGAACTAGACCATACCGGATGGCAAGCGGCGTACCGACGACGACCCCCACCGCCGCCGCGAAAATCGCGGCCCCGAGCGCGCGCGCGCGTCGTGATTCACGACGAGGTGACCGGGATCGCGACGCCCTGGACAGCGGGACGGAAAGGGGACCCTGCCAGAGCGATGCAAACGAAGGCAGTGGGCCCAGTGGGGATCGAACCCACGACCTACGGATTAAAAGTCCGCAGCTCTACCGCTGAGCTATAGGCCCGAGAAGGGCGGGATCACTAGCACCTGCCCCGCCCCTTGGCTTCACCGTTTCGGTGCGGGGCCGAGCGCCGTGTCGATCACCAGGGTCTCGAGGCGCGCCCGGTCCTCGGTGCTCATGGTTTCGATGGCGAACGACGTACGGTACGCCCCGCTCCCGTCCCGCGTGCATGCCACGACGCGCGCCTTGCCCCGCACCGGCTGCGGCGCGAGGTCGAGCACGAAATCGCACACGATGCGGACGGCGAGCGGGCCCGGCACGATCGCCGCGAAGCCCTGGGTCGCGAGGTCGACCGTCTTCGCGCTCTCCTGGCGGGGGCCGATCTGGAGCTCCAGGTTCACCGTGGCGGAGACGCGCAGCGCCTGCCGCGGTGACTGTCCCGGCCGCATCGCGAGCTGCTGCGCTTCGAGGTACGCGCGAAGAAAATCGTCGCGCTCGCCCTCGTAGAACTTGAGGGCCTCGGGGGACTTGAACGCGCCGCCCTTGTACTCCTCGTGGAGCTCGCGGAAACGGCGGATGGCCTCGCGGATCGACATGGTGAGTCGACGAGGGTGCTTCAAATGCACGCGCACGGCAATACGGAGCGACCCGTGGCGACCGAGCACGCGGAGCCGGGGGTGACGGAAATCCGACATCGCAACCGGCCCGGAGCACCCGACATCGGTACGTCCATGCTCTCCATGCGATCCCTTCTCCAGGCCGAGGGCTCCCTCCCCGACGAGGTCCGCGAGCGCATCGCCGGCACCACCGAGGAGGCGCACGAGGCCCTGGTCGGACTGGGCCTGAACGACTGCGAAGCGGCGGAGCTCCTCGACGTGCCCCTCGGCTGCGGCTGCGACTGAGACGCTGAAGGAGGAACCGCGGCGCGCGACCCAGCGAGTAGACTCGCGGTCGTGTCCTGCTGCCACGGCTACGCCTTCACCGAGGGTCACGAGTCCGTCTTCTCCGTCGACGTCTCCGCGGTTTCTTTCGGGCCGGGGGTGCTCTTCGAGGCCGGGGAGCACCTCCGCGCGCTCGGGTGCCGGCGGGTCGCGCTCTTCACGGACGCCACCGTCGCTCGTTTGCCACCGGTCGACGCGGCGCTCGCCTCGGTGCGCGCCGCGGGGCTCGACGTAGCGGTGTACGACGAGGTCCACGTCGAGCCGACCGATGCGTCGTTCCGCGCGGCCGCGCAGTTCGCGCGCGAGGGGGCCTTCGACGGGTATCTCTCGGTGGGCGGCGGCTCGGTGCTCGACACGTGCAAGGCCGCGGTGCTCTACGCCACGTATCCGGCCGACCTCCTCGCCTACGTCAACGCGCCCGTCGGCGCGGGCCGGCCCGTCCCCGGGCCGTTGCCGCCACACGTCGCGTGCCCGACGACGTGCGGCACGGGCAGCGAGTGCACCGGCATCGCGGTCTTCGACTACCTCGAGCTGAAGGCCAAGTCCGGGATCGCTTCGCGTCGCCTCCGCCCGACGCTCGCGCTCATCGATCCCACCGCCACGCGCTCGCTGCCCGCGATGGTCGTCG
>JBEKGQ010000740.1:0-3912 GCA_050012715.1 Polyangiaceae bacterium | reverse complement strand
CTCCCCGCGAGGGGTGCGGCGCGCCACGTCGCACCGAAGCCGCCCGCGCCGTCGCGGGCCTCGCCGGCTTCATGCCGGTGCCACGAGCGCACCACGTCGGCCTAGGATGGAGCGATGGCCGCGAGGAAGCTCTCGCCACGGGCCGCGCGACGTGCGCTGGACCGCGCGCACGAGAAGCTCGCGACCCAGCGCGAGAAGCTCGCTCGCCTCGAGAAGGGCGGCGCGCCGCGGATGAACTGACCCGCGCGGTCGAGCTGTGCCAGCCTTGTCTAAGGAGGGTCTCCGACGCCCCGCGGCGTCACTTGGCACGGCGGTTCGAGCGGGGCCGGGCGCTATGGTCCGCTCATGAAGACTGCTCCGTTCGTGGTGGTCCTCGCGGCGGTAGGGTCCCTGTCCGCGGTTGGCTCGCTCGTCGGAGGATGCGGGGGCGCGAGCGGCGGCGGCATCGGTGGCGAGGGCGCCGACGGCGGGTCGTCGACGTCGTCCTCGTCCGGCGGCGGGAGCAGCACGAGCAGCGGGAGCACGAGCAGCGGGGGCAGCACGAGCAGCAGCGGCGGGAGCAGCACGAGCAGCGGGGGCAGCACGAGCAGCAGCGGCGGGAGCAGCACGAGCAGCGGGAGCACGAGCAGCAGCGGGGGCACCACGTTCGTGTGCACGTCGCCGGCGGGTTGCACCTCGAGCGCCGATCCCGTGTGCTGCGCGCACATCCCGGTCCTCGGCGGCACCGCCGCCGACTGCAACACGGGGGCGCTCACCGTCGCCTGCACCACGAACGCCGACTGCGTCACCAAGCTCGGGACCACCTGCACCGCCGGGAGCACGGAGATCGTGCAGCTCTGCGCTACCGCGGCCGACTGCGCCAACGCGGGCACGGCCAGCCAGAAGTGCTGCACCTTCACCCAGGACGGCGGCGCGCTGAGCTTCTGCACGAACGGCATCGTCGCCGGCCTCGGTGGCGGCAGCTGTATGTGACGAGCTCCGTCGGGGACCCGCCTGCTCTGCGCGCGGCGCCCTGACGAGACCGTGACGGTGCGCGCGCGGCGGTCCGCTACGGTGAGAGCGTGGCGCTCGCCTCCGGCGCGTTCCGCCGGAGACCATGATCGCCACCACCACTGCGCCCATCACTCTGCGGGCGAGGCTCGTGAACCTCGGGTCGACCGGGGTGGTCGCGGGCGTTCACTCGCTGTGCGCCTTCGCGCCGTTCTTCTTCTCGTGGCGCATGGTCGCGCTCGCCGTCGCCAGCTACGTGCTGCAGACGCTGGGCGTCACCGCCGGGTACCACCGCTATTTCTCGCATCACGCGTTCCGCACGACCCGCGTCTTCCAGTTCGTGCTCGGCTGGCTCGGCTGCGCCGCGATGCAGAACGGGCCGCTGTGGTGGGCGAGCGGTCACCGGCGCCACCATCGCTTCTCGGACAAGCCGGGGGACCCGCACTCTCCGGTGCTCGGAGGCTTCTGGCACGGGCACCTCGGGTGGGTCACGAGCGGCGACAACGACCATCCCGATCTGGCGAACGTGCGCGAGCTCGCGGTGTTCCCCGAGCTGCGCCTCCTCGATCGACTCAAGTGGGTCCCGACGCTGGCCACCGGCGTCGTCTGCTGGCTGGCGTTCGGCTGGCCGGGCGTCGTCTGGGGCCTCGGCGTCGGGACGACGCTGGCGTTCCACGCGCCGCTGTTCGTCAATTCGGCCGGGCATCTGTGGGGCGGCCGGCGGTTCGAGACGAAGGACGGCTCGCGGAACAACGCGCTCCTCGGGGCGTGCGTGCTCGGCGAGGGGTGGCACAACAATCACCACCACGATCCGCTGTCGGCCCGGCATGGCTTCGCGTGGTGGGAGATCGACGTCACCTACTACGTCATCTGGTCGCTCTCGAAGCTCGGCCTCGTGTGGAACGTGCGGCGGCCGCGACCGTGGACTCCCCTGGTGGTCCCGGCGATCCCGCTGCCGGTGCTCGAGGCGCCGTCCGCCCACGCCTCGACGAGCACTCGAAGCGACGACGCGTAGACGAGACGAGAGGCACCCGGCGCGAGCGGCGCCGGAGCGGAACAACGGGCCGCCTCGCGCGTTCCTGTGGCAGAGCTATAGGGAAGGCCACGCGGGGGCCGCCGCGCCGCCGAAGCGAACGAGAGCCAGAGAGAACGTCGTGACGACACCCGGCAAGCCGCTCAGCCCGATGGCCACGACCGCGTCGCCCGACGCGCGGCGCCTCGCGACGACGGCGGCTCCGGTGAAGCGCCCGCGTCCCGTTGCGATCGTGGCGGCGGTGGCGCTGGGCGCGCTGGGGGTGGCCGCGCTCGCGAACCGCGGGGCCATCGAGGCGTACCTGCGGGGCGGCGAGGCCATCGGCCCGGACACGACGTGGACGGCGCAGCGGAAGGCGTGGGCGATCCGCGCCGAGGCGCTCGCCGCGTGCGATGCGCGCCGGTGGGTCGCGTGCACGCAGAAGCTCGACGAAGCGATGCAGCTCGACCCGGCGGGCGAGAGTGATCCGCGCGTCCTCGCGGCGAGGCGCGAGCTGGCCGACGGAATGCCGGTTCCGTAGCGATGTTCTCCGCGTCGATAGAATCCAATCGACGGGCTCCCCTTTCTCTCTACGTCGAGAGAATTCCGATCCATGCGAGCCCAGCCTCAGAGACAGTTGCGTGTCGTGTCGCGACGATGATGTAGTCGGATGATGGACACGGGCGTCGCGCGCGCGGTGTTGCTCGTGGAGGACGACGAGGCGCTGGCGCGGGCGATTCACCGCGTGCTGGCCGGCGCCGCCTACGACGTCACGGTCGTCCACGACGGCCGCGCGGCGCTCGCCGCGGTGGAGACGCGCTCGTTCGACGTGATCGTGAGCGACATCACGCTCCCGGGGATGTCCGGCGTGGACTTGCTCCGGGGCGTACGCGCGACGGACCTCGACGTGCCGGTCGTGCTCATCACCGGGAACCCGACGCTGGAGACGGCCATGGAGGCCATCTCGCTGGGAGCCCTGCGGTACCTCGCGAAGCCAGTGCCCAACGACGTGCTGCTCGCGACGGTGAAGCAGGCGTCGTCGCTGCATCGCATGGCCCAGCTGAAGCGCGACGCCCTTCGCCTGGCCGGCGGCGAGGACGCCGTGGCCGGCGACCGGGCGGGCCTGATGGGGAGCTTCGACCGGGCGCTCGCCGCGATGTGGATCGCGTTCCAGCCCATCGTCGACGCGCGCCACCGGCGCCTGTTCGGCTACGAGGCCCTCATGCGTACGAAGGAGCCGTCGCTCCCGCACCCGGGGGCCATCCTCGCCGCGGCCGAGCGCCTCGACCGGCTGCACCCGCTCGGACGGCACGTGCGCCGCCTCACCGCCGAGGCGTTCGCCGGGGCGCCGCGCGACGCGACGCTCTTCGTCAACCTGCACCCGAACGATCTGCTCGACGCGGAGCTCTTCGACCCGGACCGTCCGCTCAGCCTCCTCGCCGAGCGCGTCATCCTCGAGATCACCGAGCGCTCGGCGATCGACGACATCAAGGACATCCAGGCGCGGGTCGCCGCTCTCCGCGACATGGGCTTCCGGGTCGCCATCGACGACCTCGGCGCCGGATACGCCGGCCTCTCGAGCTTCGTGGCGCTGTCGCCCGAGCTCGTGAAGCTCGACATGTCGCTCGTGCGGGACGTCCACCGCTCCGAGGTGCGGCAGCGCCTCGTCGCGTCGATGACGTCGCTCTGCAAGGACATGAAGATGCTCGTCGTGGCCGAGGGGGTCGAGACGGCCGAGGAGCGCGACTGCATGATGGCCGCCGGGTGCGAGCTCCTGCAGGGGTACCTCTTCGCCAAGCCGGGGCCGCCCTTCCCCTCGTTCGGCGGGCTCCCGTGACTCCGGCGGGCGCGCGCCCGCCGCTGGCATCGAGGCATCGCCCGATGCGTGGCGACCTCGAGCTGGCTCCGGC
>JBEKGQ010000739.1:0-3921 GCA_050012715.1 Polyangiaceae bacterium | reverse complement strand
CGCCCCGCATGGAGCGCCGACTCTGAGCCCCGGATCGCGCTCGCGCAAGCGGCCCAGGCAGAATTTTCGAGCACGAGCCCGCCTCGTTTCAGGTTCGACGCAAAGCGCTCAGCTCAGAACTGCCACCAGAGGGCCGTGGCGGGCGCGACGGTCAGCCCCGCGACCGTCGCCGGCGTCTCGTTGTAGCTGCCGGAGATGGTCTCGTAGGCCACGTCGAGCTCGAAGGCCACGTGGAGGTGCCGGAACCCCACCGCGAATCCGAGGAGGCCCCCTCCCCAGAAGCGGGTCGCGCTGAGCGAGATGGGCGGCGACCCGAGCGTCACCGCCTTGGGCTCGCTCGTCACGTCGCTGATGTCGACGTGCTCGCCCCCCCCGCGCGCCCCCAGCCACAGCATGTAGAGACCGCCGTCGCTCTCGTACCCGACGAGGAGCGGCACGTCGGCCCCCCAGCCGTGGAGCTGCCCGAGCGACACGTTCTCGAGCGAGCTCCCCTCCTGGTGCCCGTAGAGCGCGGCCGAGCCCCCGACGCCGAGCGACAGCGTCCAGTGGGTCGACAGGTCGATCGCGTGGCGGAGGTCCGCCCGCAGCGCGCGCCCGGTGTACGCGAGCCCTCCCTCCGACTGCCACCCGATGCCGACGCGCGCCCCGCCGATCGGCGCGAGCCCGGGCCCGACCGACGCCGCGACGAGGGCTCCCTTCGTGTACGTGGGATCCTGCCCCTGCGGCGCGGTGCCCTGGCTCGGATCGGACTCGGCGTTGCGCAGCGCCGACGCCATCGAGCCGACCGGCACGTTGCCGCTGAAGCCGCCGAAGGCCCGCACCTCGCCGATCGGCAGCGTGCGCGCCGGGTGCAGCAGCGGCAGCCCGCCGCCGCACCCCGCGGAGAGCGCCGCCGCGATCGCGAGGAGGATCCGCGGGTCGCGGAGGACGCCCTCCCGACGGTCGGCCAGCGGGCGACTCCCCTGCAACGTCTACCCCGGCGTCTACTTCCGGAAGCGCGACGGGAAGGAGTTCACCGCGACGCGCTTCTTCAGCTCCTCGTCGTCCGGGTGGAGCTTCACCGCGCGCTCGAGCAGCATCTGCTCCTCCTCG
Organism: Polyangiaceae bacterium; assembly: GCA_050012715.1. Classification (GTDB taxonomy): domain Bacteria; phylum Myxococcota_A; class Polyangia; order Polyangiales; family Polyangiaceae; genus Palsa-1150. Next base: position 2,829 of record JBEKGQ010000739.1, on the reverse strand, counting down.
CGGTGCTCCGGGTTGGGCAAGCAGCACTCGACCGGGCAGACCGCCTGGCACGCCTCGTGGTCGTAGAACCCGACGCACTCGGTGCACAGCTCGGGGTCGATGACGTAGATCTCGTCCCCCTCGCTGATCGCTTCGTTGGGGCACTCGGGCTCGCAGGCGCCGCAGTTGATGCAGTCGGACGTGATGTACGTGGACATGGAGTCTCTCGGAGCTGTCTAGCCCCCGGAATTCGGGGCCGCAACGTAGGGACCGGGCGCGGCGATGTCAAACCTACGCGCTTGCGCCTCGGGGGGTGGCAAAGCTAGGGTCGCGCTTTCTTATGAATCGCTTCGAGCTCGCGGCTTCCGCCTCACTCCTTGGCCTCCTCGGGGCGGTCACCGGCTGCAAGGCGCACATCGGGTCGCCGTGCGTGCTGAACACGGACTGCTCGCTGCAGGGAAACCTCGTCTGCGACAACTCCCAGCCGTACGGGTACTGCACGTACTTCAACTGCGTCCCCGACACCTGCCAGAACGAGGCGGCCTGCGTGGCGCTCGGCCCGCAGATCCCCGGCTGCGCGTACGACGACTACAACTCGCCCCAGCGCACCGCGCGGACGATGTGCCTCGAGCAGTGCCACAAGGACTCCGACTGCCGCCAGAGCGAGGGGTACGTCTGCGCCGACCCGCGCCAGCCGCCCTGGAACGGCGTCATCGTCGACGACGACCAGGCGCAGCTCGTGTGCATCCAGCTGCCGGACTACAAGGACGGGGGAGGGTACTCGACGAACGCCGACGCGGCGGTGTGCCAGGCCACCGGGCCCACGGTGCCGGAGATTGACGCGAGCCCCGTCGTCCTCGGCACGGGGAGTGGTGACGGGGGTGTCGACGCGTCGGGGGACTGAGGCGGCGGCGAGGGCCTCGAGGCTCGTCCTCGGCCGCGCCGTCGAGGCGCTGCTCGTCGTCGTCGCGCTCGCGTCGCTGGTCTTCTTCGCGCTGCGCATCCTCCCGGGGGATCCCGCGCGCATGGTCCTCGGCGACGAGGCGAGCCCGGCGGAGCTCGCGCGGGTGCGGGCCACGCTGCACCTCGACGAGCCGCTGCTGGCGCAATACGGCCGCTTCCTCCGGGGGCTGGCGACGCTCGACCTCGGCGACTCCTACCGTCGGCCGGGCACGAGCGCGATGGCGCGCGTGGGCGACGCGCTCGGGCCGACGGCGGAGCTCGCGGCGCTCGCGGTGGCCATCGGCGCGCTCCTCGGGATCGCCGCCGCGCTGGCCGCGAGCGGGCCGTGGCTCTCGCCGGGGGCGCGCCGGTGGGTCGAGCGCGGGCTCGTCGGCGTCGCGGCGGCGCCGCTCGTGGCCTTCGCGCCGGTCCTCACGTGGGGGCTCGCGGCGAGGGCGCGCCTCGTGCCTCTGCCGGGGGATCCGGAGGCGGGGGCGGCGGGGCTCGTCTTCGCGAGCGCGCTCCTGTCGCTCCCCCTGGCCGCGCACGTCGGCCGCATCGCGCGCGCCTCGCTCGCGGAGGTGGCGCGCGCGCCGGTCCTCACCGTGGCGAGCGCCAAGGGGGCGCCGCCGCTGCGGGTGTGGCTGGTGCACGCGCTGCCGGTGGTCGTCGGGCCCATCGTCACGACGGTGGCGACGCAGCTCGGGGCGCTGCTGGGCGGAGCGGTGGTCCTCGAGCGGATGTTCGAGCGGTGGGGGCTCGGGACGCTCATCCTCGAGGCGTACTCGACGCGCGACCTGCCGGTGCTGGAGGGCGCCGTCGTCGCGGCGGGCCTCCTCTTCGTCGCGGCGCAGGCGCTCGGCACCGCCGCGCACCTCGCCATCGACCCGCGGGCGAGGTCGGCGACGTGAGCCCGCGGTCGTCGATGCGGCGGCTCCTCCTCCCGCTGCTCCCGCTGGCCGTCGTCGTCGCGGTCAGCGCGCTCGGCGCCGCCTTCGCCGCGGGGCCGGCGGGGCGCCTCGACCCGGCGCGCGCCTGGTGCGAGCCCTCGGCGGCGCGCCCCCTCGGGTGCGGCGAGGCGGGGGTGGACCTCGTGCCGCTCGTGGCCTCCGCGGAGCTCGGGGCCATCGCGCTGGCGGTGCTCGTCGCGCTGGTCGGGTTCGCGGTGGGGACGCCCCTCGGCGCGGCGGCCGCCCTCGGGCGCGGGCGCCTGGAGCGGGCGGTCGATCGCGCGTGCGACCTCGTGCAGGCGTTCCCGAGCTTCATCCTCGCGCTGGCGGTGCTCAGCGCCGTCCGCGCCCCCTCGCGCCTGCACATCGGCGTCGTCTTCGCGCTCACCGCGTGGGCGCCGTTCACGCGGCTCGCCCTCGCGCAGACCCGCGTCTTGCGCGACGCGCCCTTCGTCGAGGCCGCGGTGGCGCTCGGGCGAGGGCGCGCGGGCGTCATCGCGAAGCACGTCGTGCCGAACCTCCTCGGCGTCGTCGCGGTGCAGCTCGGGTCGACCGGCGCGGCGGTCGTCGTCAGCGAGGCGGCGCTCGCCTTCGTCGGCCTCGGTCCGCGCGACGGCGTGTCGCTCGGCGGGGTGCTCGACCAGGGCGTCGCCGCGATGCTGCGCGCGCCGCACGTGCTCGTGGTCGGCGCGGTCGCCGTGCTCGTGACGAGCGCCGCGATGCTCGTGGCGGGGCGCGCGGCCGAGCGGTGAAGACCGTCGAAGGCGTGCTAGATCGGTCGGCGTGTTCTCGCCGTCGCCGCTCCCGCGCAACCTCGAGGCGAGCTTCCGCGATCTCGCGTCCGAGAAGCCGGCGACGCGCGTCTCGGCCATCCACGACGTCGTGCGCCACGCCCTCCGCGGGGACGCCACGCGCGACCGGGCGATCCCCCTGCTCGAGCGCGCGCTGAAGGACGATG
>JBEKGQ010000738.1:0-3921 GCA_050012715.1 Polyangiaceae bacterium | reverse complement strand
CAGCGGGGATGTAATGATAGTCCCACCCCTTCTGCAGCAGCACGGCGCCGGCAAGCCCCAACGCCGGAGCGCCCGCAAACGCGAACGTGCGCGCCGACAACAAACCGCGCGTCACAGCGAGCGCACCAACCACGCTGCAGATGAGCGCAATCGGCACGAGGTCCTTCGGAAGGGCCTTCACCACGTCGATGAGCGTCCTGCGATCGATGAATCGATAGAACGTCGTGACGTAGTCGAAGCTCCAGAACCAGTAGCCTCTGAGGCTGCCGAAGATCGCAACGAATCCGAGCACCAGGACGGTACAGCCCGCAAGCCCCGCGGCGGCTAGACCCACGCGTCGAAGGCGCGACTGAGTGGGACTCGAAGGCTCGAGCGCAAGAGTACCGAAGGCGAGAAGCACGAACACGGCGTTGGTCTGTTTTCCGAAGACGGGCAACGCGACGAACACTCCCCCCAAGACGAGCGCGACGGTCGATCCACGCGGACCGCGTTCGCCGCTGGCAAAAAGGAGCGCGAACCCGAGGAGCGTGAGGAGCGCATAGTACGACTCGCGCATGACGGTCTCGCCATAGGCCCAGTGAAAAAGGCAAGCCCACCAGCACGATGCGCTGACGAGCGCCCATACGACGCAGGCAACCGCGCGGTGCTGGATTCGCGGAGGGACTAGAATGGCGCCGATTGCCCCGGCGCCAACGGCGTGGAGTAGAATGTCGACGACTCGGATGGCCCTCTCGCTCGACCCCGCGAGGCCTTGCAGCAGCATGTGCAGGAGGCACACGAGAGGGCCGTCGGGCATCGCGACCGTGTCGTAGAGGCGCTCACCGTGCCGAACGCACCACGCCACGTACAGGAACATCGTCGTGTCGCGATAGAGCAGCCCGTGCGTACAATTGCGCCAGCAGAGCCAGAGCCACGGAATCAGAACGGCGGGAAGGACCAGCGGCGCGACCGACGCGCCCAATCCGGGGGACCCGAGCCAAGAAACGATGCGCGTTCCGAGGGCCATCAGGTGCTGGCGAGCACGCCCGGTGCGTTTTGTGGCCATGAGCGGAGAAGATTTGCATGAAGCTCGACGCTGGGGCCATCGGTTTCACGCGATGCATCGCGGGTACTGCGCGACGCCGGCCGCGCAGTAGAGTCACGACCCGGAGCGGGACCAGGACGACACGATCGCGTCGAGGGCCGCGTCCGCGTCGCCCTCGAGGGCCTCGAGGCCGGCGGCGACGTCCTCTCGCGCCGGGCTCGGGAGAGCGGCAAAGCCCATGCGCATGCGGACACCGTCGAGCCGCTCGACGATGCCGTGCGCCGTGCCGTATCCAGCCACCCATGGGCCGAGACCGATCGCGTCGAGGATGGAGTCGACACGGGCGTCGAACCGCGCGCGGTCGGTCGTGGGCAGCCCGACGTGCAGGTCCGCGGCGCGATGGTGAGCGTCGGGTCGCACCGCGGCGACCGAGGCGCGCACCGGGTCGAGGAGGGGCTCGGTCCCGAAGCGTCGAACGAGAGCGCCGTCGAGGCACAGCTCCCACGCGACGTGGGCGAAAAGCCCCATCTTCGGCGCATCGGGGGCCCGGCGAAGGGCGCCGCGCGCCGCTCTCTCGCCGTCGAGAAACACCGGCGCCGCGTGAAACCACGCGTCCACCGCGAGGTGGTGCGCGATGCCGTCGTTCACGTCGCGAACCATGGGTCCAGTCTCGAGCGGCACGCCACTCTCGAGCACGCGTGCGCGCGCCCGCCGGTTCGCCATGCGCCACACGTCCGGCAACATGGCCCCCGCACCGACCGCGGGTCGATCAGGATGCGCCAGCGACGCGAGGTGGTGGTGCAGGACGAAATTCAATGCGAGCCCCGGAGCGGGAGTGTAGGTCCGGGGGCCCCTGGCGCGCCCGTCGGGCGTGCTTAGCTTGGTGGCGTGAGTCCCCGCCCCCAGGCCCAGGCTCTGCCGCCCCAGCTCCAGGTCGCGCTCGCGAAGGTCGCCGTCCCGGGCGCGGTCAGCTCGACGCGAAAGCGCGTGGCGCTCGGCATCGCCGTGCTGTCGGACCTCGCGCAGTGGCTCTTCTTTCCCGTGCTGTCCGAGGGAGCCTTCTCGCCGTTCGAGATCGCGCTCGACGCGGTGACGGCGCTGGCGATCCTGCTCGCCGTCGGGTTCCAGTGGCGGCTGCTCATCGCCCTCGTCGCGGAGCTCGTGCCGGGGCTCGACATGTTCCCGACGTGGACGGCGGTCGTGCTGAGCCTTCGGTCGGAGGAGCCTGCCCTCACTTCGGCGACAGCTTCCAGAGCGCTCCCGACGACGTCGTGAAGTACACGCTCGTCGCGTCGACCTGGAGCGTGTCGGGGCTGTCGGAACCGGTCCACAGCGTCACCGGCGTCGTGTCCGTGTCCGTCAGCGCCATCCGGTCGATCGCCGTCATCTCCGTCGTTCCCGTCGGACTGAACTGCTGATCGTAGGTGATCCAGTAGAGGCTCGTCCCGTCGGTCACGAGGCTCCCGACCTCGCTGCTGCCGACGAGGATCGCCGTCGTCGCGCCGCCGGCGATCGGCGTCCTCATGATGTCGCCCGTGCCGGTCGTCCAGTAGAGATCGGATCCGGCGACGACGAGGCTCCCGACATTGGTCTCGTAGTACGCGAGCGTCGTCGGTGTGCCTCCACCCGTCGCGCTCTTCGGGACCATCATGACGCGACCGTCGTTCGTCCCCCAGTAGACGTTCGTCGCGTCGAGCGCGAGGGCCGCGGGCTGCGCGGGGACACTCGCCAGCGTGACGGGCGTCGTGCTGCCGGTCGGGAGCATCATGACGGTCCCGACGGTCGCCTGGCACGGGAACGAGTTGCACACGGTCTGGTTCACCCAGTAGACCCCCGATGAGTCGACGGCGACGTTGCTCGGAAACGCCTGGTCGGTCGCCACGGGCACCGCGTTCCCGCCGCCGAGCGGCACGCTCATCACGAGCCCCGTCGTGTTCGACGACGCGTCCACCTCGTCCTGCGGTCCGGAAGGATCCACCCAGTAGAGGGTGCTCGGGGAGACGGCGAGGGCGGTCGCATACTGGGGATCGTTCGCGAGGGTCACCGGCGCTCCGCCGGAGAGCGGGACCTTCATCACCGTCGTAGAGTCGTTACCCTCGTCGTTGTCGACGAGGGCGTAGGCGTTCGTGGCGTCGATCTGGAACGAGTACACCGAGTACATGCTCGAGCTGAAGCTGGCGAGGAGCGTCGCCTGGTGCCCCAGCGAGGGCGAGCCGGAGTCGTCGCCGGAGCTCGTCGCGGGACCGCCATCGTCCGACGCCGCCGGGCTCGGCGTGTTGCCGCTGCTGCACGCCGTGCTCCCGAGGAGCGGGACCAGGAAGGTAAGGAAGAGGGACCGGGGGAGGACGCGCGCGCAGAACATCGAGCCCCGGGGTAACAAGATGCGTGCCGCTCGCGAACCGCGAAAATGCCGACAAATCCTGCAACCTGGGGTGTGCCGAAGTGGGCCTCGGCGACGGCGCGGCCATGAGCGCCGGCACCGCGGTGGTACGCTGAGCCCCCGTGCCCAACGCATACCTGTCCGGTACCGGCTACTACGTTCCGCCGCGCGTCGTCACCAACGAGGACCTCATCGCGATGGGGGTCGACACGACCAACGAGTGGATCGTCCAGCGCACCGGGATCGAGTCACGGCGGTACGCCGATGAGGGTGTGGGCACGAGCGATCTCGCCCTCCCCGCCGCGCGCGACGCCCTCGAGCGTGCGGGGCTCACGCCGCGCGACCTCGATCTCATCGTGTTCGCCACGCTCTCCCCCGACATGGCGTTCCCCGGCTCGGGCGTGCTGCTCCAGCAGAAGCTCGGCCTGTGCGACGGGCCCGAGCCGAAGTTCGTCGGCGCGCTCGACGTGCGAAACCAGTGCTCCGGCTTTCTCTACGCCCTTCACGTCGCCACGGC
>JBEKGQ010000737.1:0-3924 GCA_050012715.1 Polyangiaceae bacterium | reverse complement strand
TGCCGAAAGCGGGCAGCCGGAACGGACTCCACGGCTGGACGTCGAAGCGCGCCGGGTGAGCGAGCTTTCAGTGCAGCGCGACCGCCGACTCCGCGTGTGAAGGCAGCGCGCGATCGCCGCCGTCGCCCGCGTTTCGCCGGAGCATTCCGAAGAGGTCGAGGTGCCCGTCGCGCACCGGACCGAGCTCGAGCGACTGGACGCGCATCGCTCGCAGGCCTCGTACGAGGCGCCGGCGCACGTCGTCCGGGATGCCGGCGCCCGCGACGACGACGTCGGACGGCACGGGGCCGATCGAGACGAGGATGCGCGCGGGCATGAGGTCGAAGACGTGGCGGAGCGCCCGGGAATGGGTGGCGATGACGTCGACGTCTCCGCGGGCGAGCGCGGCCGACGCCGCCGTGTGGCTCCCGAGGAAGCGCTGCGCGGCGAAGAGCTCGTCGACCTCGACGCCGAAGGACTCGAGGTAGAGACGCGGCAGCTCGTAGCCGGTCGCGCTGAACCGGGACACCCATCCGACGCGGCGCCCGGCCAGGTCAGCGAGCCCGTCGATCCCGCGGCGAGCCACGAGGATCGAGCTTCGCTGGCGCTCGTCGGCGCGGACGACGGTGACGAGCGGGTCCGCGAGCCGCAACCGCTGGAGGACGAAGGCGACCCACGACGGCGCCCACGCGACGACGTCGGGGGAGCGCTCGAGGATCTGCGGCAGGAGCCCGGGCGAGGAGAGGCGCGCGGGAGTGGCCCGCATCCCCGTCTCTCGGTGGATCGCGTCGAAGAGAGCGTTCGTCACGTCCTCGGGCAGATGGGCGGCGGAGGGACCTAGCAGCGGCAGGGATCTCATCATCGGACCCGTGGTTTGGCACCCGAGAAGAACCTTCCGACGACGCTCGTGAAAACAATCCGCACCGGCCCACGCCCCGGACCGGCGTGGTCCGCAGGCTCGAGGTCGCTCTCAGGCTCCCAGCACGGCGTCGGAGCCGGTGCGCTCGGGTCCGCCGATGGCGGAGCGGTTGCGCCCGTCCCGCTTGGCGACGTAGAGGGCGCTGTCGGCGCGGATCTCCAGCGCCTCGGCCGATTCGCGCCCATTCCACGTAGCGGCGCCGATCGAGACCGTTTGGTGGATGCGTTCGTAGCCGGCCACGAAGGGCTCGCTCGCGATGCCCTCCCGGATGCGTTCCGCCACCGCGACCGCCTGATCGAGAGCGGCCTCGGGCATGACGAGCACGAACTCGTCGCCACCCCGACGGACCAGGATGTCGAGCTGCCGTGTCAGCATGCGAACGCGGTCGGCAAAACCCCGGAGGACGACGTCGCCCACCGCGTGGCCGTGCGTGTCGTTGACGTTCTTGAAGTCGTCGAGGTCGAGCAGCAAGAGGCTCGGGCCGGCGGCGCCGCCGCGGCTCTCCATCGCCGCGCGAAGGTGGGGTCGAAGCTGGCCGGCGCTGAACGCGAGCGTGAGATGGTCCGTCATCGCGAGGCGCTCCAGGCGGGCGCGCTCCAGCGGAGGCACGGAGCAGTTGGCGAGGAGCTGCGTCGTCAGCTCGTCGCGCTCGCCGAAGGCCGCGATCCTGGACGATGAGGCGCCCAGGACGCCGATGGCGTTTCCGCCGGCCCAGAGCGGGGCCGCGACCATCGACCGGATGGCGAACCCCTGCCCGCCCACCGGCTTGAAGCGCGCGTCGCGCAGCACGTCGTCGATGCGGACGACCCGGCCGCGTTCGAGCACCCACCCCGCAACGCCCTCCCCGCTCCGCAGTGATACCTGCGGCGCGGTCGTCCCCTGTCCCGACCTGGCGCTCGCCAGCAGCGTCGTGTGCGTCGGATCCAGCAGGCGCACCGACGCGTGCTCGGCGGCGAGCAGGAGCAGGGCCGCGTCGGTCACGGCGACGAGCGCCGCTTCCAGGTTCGGCTCGTTCGTCAGCCGGTACGTGAGGTCGAGGAGAACCGAAAGGGGGTCGACCGGCGGACGAGCAACCATGACCAGTCGAACGCGAATTTGGCACGGCCGTTCGTGCGCCGCGAGCCGGCGGGGGTAGAGTTCGTCGAATCGTCACCCGGCGGCTGGAATCCGTCGGGTCGGCCGACTGGTCACGCGGCGGTACGGGCCCTAACGTCAGACCGTGGAGCTTCCTGCCCGAGCGCCGCGGGCGTTCGCGGCGCTGTGGCAGCTCGAGCCCGCGAGTGGCTTTGCGATCTCATCGTCTTCGGCGGCCGAGCGCACGGACGTCCGCGGAGTTTCCGGGCGCGCCCCGCCGCCTCTGCCGCACGCTCGTCATCGACAGCGGCGGCCACGCCATCGCCGTCCGCGCGATGCTGCGGCAGATCCGGCAGGCGGCCGAGCGAGCGGCAGCGTCCTGAAGACTGGTCCGGAGGCGTCGTCGTGAGACGAACGCGCCCCGAAGGAGCGGCTACCGCGGCTTCAGACGGGAAGCGACAACGACGATCCCGCGGTCGAGCAGGCTGCGTAGGTGACGGAGCGCGAGCAGGCGCGGCAGGCCGGCGATATCGAGGATCGTCTCCACGTCGGTTGCCCCGTCCATGACCGAGAGCAGAAAGCCGCTCACGTTGTCGAGAGCGAAGCGCTTCAGCTCCTCGGGGGAGACGGCCAAGACCAGGACCGCCGACTCCGAACCGATGGCGGACAGGCAGTCGCGTTCGAGCGCCCGGCGGCAGTCGCTCGCCAGCTCGCCGGCTTGTGGATGCAGCGGGGCGAGCTCGAGCAAGCGCGTGAGCAGAAAGAGCGCCTCCTCGTGTTCTCCGGCGAGATGGTGCCGGCGAGCAACGTCGATGGTGGGTTCACCGCCCGCGGCGAGCGCTGCGCGCTGCTTGATCTCCGAGCCGCGAGCGAAGGCCTCGGGATCGAACGTGGGGACGACCGTTGGGCGCTCACCGGCGTCTTGGTCGGTTGTGCCGAAGTGCTCCGGCGGCGGCGACTTCGCTGGCGGCGGAGACGGCACACCCGAAGTGTGGGTCAGGCTACGTCGTGTGGGAGCCGGTCTTCACCCGTTTGCCCGGACCGCAACCTCGGCGAGCACGCCCGTCGACGCGTCGACCCCGGCCCGTGGCCCCGCTTCCGCGGACTCCACCGTGAGCCCGACCTCCTTCGCCCGCTTGAAGATGGTGTGCAGCAGCGTCCGCATCGGCCCAGATGCGCCGCCGGTGGTCTGCACCGCGACGAGCACGAGGCTGTCGGCGAGGTCCTCGGGTCGTACGCGCGGCTTCGACGACGGAGGGGTGGGCGCAGGAGCGGCGGAGCCTCGACCCCGGGCGACACCAGCGTCTCGGCCATGGAGTCGGCGACCTCCGCCGCGAGCACAGGATCCCCCGGGTGCAGGAGCCTTGCGAGCGTGCAGATTCGACTCCGACGGCGTGGACTGACGAGCCGCCCATCGGACCGCGGTGCGGTGGTGGGATGCTCACACGGCGTACCCGAACTCCCGTTGGGTCATCCCGAGCGCGCGCTGGGCATCGGTCACGATGGCATGGACGCTTCGCCTCGCCTGGTTGGCCCTGGCCACCGCGAGACTGGCAGACATGCCCGCCACCAGCAAGCCACCCGCGCGCATCCAAGCATCGTAACGCCGACGGCTCGGAGACTCGCTACGACGAGTTCGCCGCGCGACGAATTCACGCCACCCCGCGCAGCAGGTACGACTGACCTGGGTCTGTCCAAGAAGCAGAAGCTCACCGTCAAAGGCAACGTGACCGGAGTCACCGTGACTCCGATCATCGCGCCGACCGCCGCCCCGCCGGAAGCACCGGGCACCCCGCTGCCCCCATCCGCGAAGCCGAAGTGACGCCGCGCTACTGCGGCGACGCCTCGATCGCGCGGCGATACCGGTCTCTCCGCGCCGCGTCCTTCAATATGTCGTACGCCTCCTCGAGCACGACGGTGATCTTCCGGACGTCGTCGGCGAGGTCGACGAT
>JBEKGQ010000736.1:0-3927 GCA_050012715.1 Polyangiaceae bacterium | reverse complement strand
ACCCACGATGTGCTGCCCGTCCGGATAGGGGGTCCCGTTGAGGCCCGTACCGTCGTCGACCACCTCCGGGTTTCCGTGGCTGGCCAGATTGCCGTTGGGCACCTCGAGGTACTGCACCGCCTCGGTCCAGCCGTTGACGTAGCTGATGTGCCAGTCGCCAGTGGAGTCGATCGCGAGCGAGGCGCCGATGCCGACGTCGCCGGTGTCGGTGCGGCACATGACCCCGGCCGTCGGCGGGTCCGTGCACGGGGGCTCCGAGTTCGACCCCGTCTGCCCGTCGAGGATCTGCGCGTTCCACTGGCCGCCCTGGTTGGCGACGCCCACCAGGTTCCCGCGCGTCCGGTCGTACACGACGATGCCGACGCCCTGCGGCCCGAGGGCCATCGTGACGTAGTCGCCCGCGGCGTCGGGGTACGTGTCGATGTACGTCGACGTGTCGGTGTCCTCGCACGCGGGCTTGCCGCTGATCGTCACGCAGCTCTCCGGCGTGCTCCCGATGCCCGCGCTGCTCGCGCCGCAGTCGGACGGCGTGCAGCCGGTGACGGTGGGCTGGCACATCATCGTCGATTGCACGCACACCTGGCCGGTCGAGCAGAACTCGGCGCGGCAGGGCGTCTGCTCGTCGACCACCGTGTCCTGGAAGCCCCAGTCGGTCGCCGACGCCGGCATCGCGACCGTCGCCGTCGCGAGCACGACGCGCGACTTCGCCCAGCCGCCCGTGCCCGGCTCGACGACCAGGAACGCGATCGTCGGCATGCCCCCGACGACCACCATCTTCGAGTAGCGGCCGATGTCGCTCTGCGGAGCGGTCATCACCGTGTGCGACTGCCAGGTGTTGCCGCCGTCGGTCGAGCTGGCGAACTTCAGCGCGGCGTTCGTAGCGTCGTAGTAGCTGATCATCGGGTTGCCGTTGCTGTCGAGCTGGATGCTCGTCCAGAGGCCCACGTCGGGTCCGGCGTCGGTCTCCCCGTGACGCCAGGTGCTCGGGTCGTTCGGCGGACACGAGCCGTCCGTCCGCGGCGGGGGCAGACCGTCGACGTCCTGCCACTGCACCGCCTGTTTCCCGGTGTCGTACTTGCCGGCCACGAGGTCGCCATAGAGCTCCGCGTTGGTCACGTCCGCGTCGTTGTAGCCGGCGACCCAGATCGTCCCGTCCGCGGCGACCGCCACCGACGTGTACTCGCCGATGAGGCCGAAGAGGTTCGGCGGCCCGCAGGTCTGGTCGCAGTCCGGTCCGCAGCCCGTGCCGGCCTCCGCGGCGCCCGCCTTCGCGGAGCTGCCGCACGAGCATCCCTGGCTGCTCGCCACGAGGATGCCGAGCGACCCGATGGCGATCGCCGTGGGCCGTCGCCGGCGCGCGACGAGCAGGCCGAGGACGGCGAGAACGCCCAGCGACGCGAGCAGCGTGGGCCCCTCGGTCGATCCCGGCGTCGAGCAGCCGCACGCGGAGCCGGCGGCGGCGACCGTCGGATCGGGGCGACCGCGAATGAGGAGCGGCTGGTCCGCGACGTTGCCCTCTTCGTCGACGACCTGCACTTCGCCCGAGAGGGCGCTGCCCACCGGGATGGTCGCGACGGCCGACAGGCCCTGCCACTCCGTCCACGGGCCCAGGTTGCCGCTGTCGTCGCTCAGGCGGTAGCGCGCCTTCAGCGCCGACACGTCGCTGACGTAGTCGTACGCGGCGACGGTGAAGTTGCCGTCGACGACGTCGGTCGCCACGATCGGCGCGAGGACGTCGATCGTGAAGGGGAGGGCGACCGGCGTGGGGTCCTGGGTCTTGGGCGCGCCGACGTAGCGCGCGGCGACGTAGAGGACGTGCTTGCCCTGGAGGAACAGGTACTGGTTGTCGACGGTGATGCTGGTCGACGTCGTCCACGAGGAGTGCGGCTGCGCGTCGATCCAGTACGAGTATTCGACGGCGGCGCTGCCGTCCGCGCCGGGCGACGACACGGCGAGCTGGAGCTTCGGGAAGAGCGCGCGGTTGGCGCCCTGGAGCGTCATCGCCTCGGGGTGAATCTCCTTGCCGGTGATGGCGGCCTGCGTCTCGGCGGGCTTGACCATCGTCGCCGGCGTGGTCTCGAGGTTCGCGAAGAGGCCGAGGAACGTGTCGGTGCCCTTCGTGAGCTTGCGGAATCCGTCGCTCGGGATGGTCAACCCCACGCCGTAGCTCGCGAGGGCGCTCGAGATGTCGATCGGGCTGAAGCCGTTGCCCAGGAACTGCCCGATGATGCCGCCGAGCAATGACGAGAGCGCGGCGGCGGTCTGGGTGGGGTCCTCCCAGATGAGGCTCGAGTTGGTGAGCGTCCCGTTGGCCGCGGTCAGATCGCCGATGACCGGGAGGATGCCGCCGGTCGGGTTCGTCTTCGGATCGACCCCCGTCTCGAGGTCGATCGGGATCGTGAGGTCCGCCGTGTACGTGAAGGCGCGGATGTACCGGTCGGTGCTCCACACGTAGAAGTCGATGGCGAACTGCGGCAGCGTCACCGCGAGGAGCGGGTCGGTCTTGATGTTCGTGCCGTCGCCGATGACCACCGTGGGCGGCTTCTGCGGGCGGGTCGTGATGGCCATGGCGGCCGGGGCCGACGACTTGCCCGGCTCGAAGGTCAGGTCCTTGAGCGACGGGATGACCGCGCTCACGTACCCGGTGCTGAGCGCCTGGAAGTTGTCGGTCGACACGCCCAGACAGAGGGCGCCGCTGTTGTAGGCGCTGGCCGCCGCGTAGTTGATGAACCGGCCCGCGATGGCGACGCCGAGATCCGGTCCCGGCTCGGCGTCCGGGGCCCCGGCGTCGGTGGGCCACGGCTCGACGTCGTCGACGGTGAGCTCGTCGGGGATGGGGATGCCGGTGGGAATGGCGTTCTGGGCCACCGGGATGCAGTCCGACGTCGGGTTCGGCACCATGCCGCCGATCATCCCGAGCGTCAGCCCGTTCGGGGTGTGACCGGAATACGGGGGGCTCGGGTCGACGGCGCAGCCCCCGTCGGGTGTCCACAGGGTGTTGGCCTGGCAGCTCGGCGACGGGTCGGCGTTCCCGGCGGCGGCGAGGACGAGATCGACGCCCTGCGAGGCGCCACCGTAGTTCGTCAGCAGGCTCCCGAGGTCCAGGTGCCCGTCCGTCCCGAGGAGGGTGGGGAGGCACGTCGTGGGCGCCGTCGTGAAGACGCAGTCGCCGCCGTCCACCGCCTCCGTGCCGTCGGGGCAGGGAGGGGACACGGTCGGGTCGGGCTTGGTGCACAGCGCGGACTGGAGCTCGTTCTTGATGGTGCTGATGAGCGGCGACGTGATGTCCGAGACGACCGTGCTCTTGAGGGCATTGACGATGTCGGCGACGAGGGAGCTGAGACCGCTGCCGCAGATCTGGACGATGCTGTCGTCGATGGTGACGTTGACGGTCGCGTTGGCGGTGTCGATCATCGTGTAGCCGTCGCGCGGCGGCGTCGTCTCGTTGACGAGGGGCAGCGAGATGTCGACGGGGACGTTGGCGTAGGTGACGCTCGGCAGGCCGCTGCTGTTGCAGGACCCTACGCCGAGGCCGATGTCGAGCGTCCCGAGGCCGGTGACGGGGATGTCGTCCACCTTGACCGGGACGGTGCCGGTGATGGTGAGGTTGTTCGGCGTCGTCGCGTCGATGTGGAGCGCCGCCCCGCCGATGTTGATGTCCGCCACGCACTGGCCGGGCGACGGCGTTCCCCCGCAGATGGTGAGGGTGATGAAGAGGACGGTGTCGCTCGAGCTCGGCACGTTGAAGGTCTCGATGCCGCCGGTGCTACCGAGCGCCTTGCCGGCGATGCCACCCAGGTTCGCCGCCAGGAAGTCGAGCCCGGGGCGCGTCACGCGCACGGAGGCCGCGTTGGGGATGACGTCGGCCTGCGGAAAGCCCGCGGCCAGAGGCGTGATCCCGCAGCCCGAGCACCCGCTGCAGCCGCC
>JBEKGQ010000735.1:0-3930 GCA_050012715.1 Polyangiaceae bacterium | reverse complement strand
GAGGCCAGGGTTCTTCTCCGTCGCCAGTCGGCGCTCGGCGAGGCGCGCGCACGTCGCCGTGTCCCCCGTCTGCTCCGCGATGCGGATGCGCGCCGTGATGACCGCCGCCTCGACGAGCGGCGCCTCTTCGGGCGGCAGCGCGGCGACCTGCTCGAGCGCGCGGTCGAGCGTCGACGCGGCGCGGTCGAGCTGGCCCAGGCGCCGCCGCGCCTCCGCCGCGCGCAGCCACGCGTCGACCCGGCGCGCCGGCTCGCGGACCCAGTGCGGCACGCCCAGCGCGTCGGCGCGGGTGGGGTCGGACTGGGCCTCCTCGAGCAGCGCCGCGGTCGCGTCGAGGGCGTCGGCGTGGGACTCGGCGCGGGCGCGTGCCTCGTCCGTCCCCGGGAGGCCCGGGTGCTCGCGCACCACCTGCTCGAGCAGGCCCGCCGCCGTCCACGTCGCCTCCGAGCCGAGCGCGCGCGCCTCCCCGACGAGCGCCACCGCCGCGTCGACGTCCCCCGTCGCCGCCGCCATCCGCGCCCGGTCGAGCAGGAGCAGCGCGTGCCACGTGGGGTCGGACGCGAACTTGGCCCGGTGCGTCAGCGCCTCGTCGCGCGCGACCGTGTCGCCGGTGCGACCCGCGAGCACCTCGAGCGCGAGCCACGCGCTCGCCTGCTCGGCGACCGGCGCGCCCTCCACCTCGGTCGCGTCGCGCGCCGCGTTCTTGGCCTCGGCGAGATCGTTCGCGACGTCGGCCTGGTAGGCGGCGCGCATCAGCAGGGCGCGCACCCGCTCCTCGGGCGACGACGCCACGCGCGCCAGGGCGTCGACGAGCTTGCCCAGGTTCTTGAGGCTGCGGCGCTTTTCGAGCAGCCGGACGAGGCCCTCGAGCGGCTCGCGGAACGTCGAGTCCGCGTTGTACGCCGCCAGGTAGTCCCGGGCCGCCGCCGGCTCGTCGCCGGAGCGCTCCTCGAGGTCGGCGATCTCCGCGAGCAGGCGGGCATGGCGCGAGCGGTCGCCGGTCGCGGCGAGCTCCGTGCGGAGCCGGCGCACCGTGCCGTCGAGCGCGGCGAGCGCCTCCGGGGGAGGCGGGGGGGGAAGCCGTGACGGAGTCGACGTCAGCGGCTCCGGCGGCTGGCTGAGCGTGGGCGTCTGGGACATGCGCGGCGGACGGCACGAGCGAGCGTGCGACCGCTTCTCACGAGAGAGGGTAACGCAGTCGCACGCACGGACGCATGCAAATTACGCGAAGAGTCAGACCGGCTGGACGGCCGCCGCGCGCTACAGCAGCTGGTTCAGCTTGTCGTTGACCTTCGACTCGATCGTGCCCTTGAGCATCCGGAGCAGGAAGGGGAGGTCGATCTGCACGCGGACCTCCTTTTCGCCCACGTCGACCGAGCCCTTCGTGCCCTTGGCCGCACCACGCGGCGCGTCGAACGCGATCCGGTCGCCGTCCCACCGCCACTCGAGCTCGAACTTCGCCTTCATCGCGTTGGCGAGGTCCTCCGCGCGCTTGCGCGCTTCTTCCTTCGGCAGCGCGTGCGCGCGCCGGACATCGATGGTCGACATGGTGCGTATGACTCCGGGCTAGTCCAGCCGCTTCACAATCCAGAAACCACGGGGGGTGTCGACGGGCCCCCCCACGCCGTCGACGGGCAGCGTGAAGAGCACGTACTCGGGCGCCGGCTCGAGGACGCCGAGCTTCACGCGGCCCACGTCGTCGGACGACCCGCCGTCGCCCTGCTGCACGGCGGCGTGGAAGTCCGTCGTCGCCGTCACCATCAGCTTGTCGGCCAGGGCCTGGGCGTCCGCCTTCGACCGGGTCGGCTGGCGGCTGCTCCCGGCGGCGCTCGGCTGGGCCCCGGCGTACGAGACGAGGACCACCCCGAAGCGCACCTGCCGCGGCACGTTCAGCGGCAGCGGCGGCACCGCCGTGCCGTCGGGCATGCGCGCCCCCACCCCGCCGTCGATGCGCAGATCGGGGTTCAAGAGGTCCGACAGCAAGAGCGGTCCCGCGTCCCCCTCGACGAAGGCGGCGCCGGCGTCGCCCAGCGCGAACATCACGCCGCCCCCGTCGTCGGCCGACGCCGACGGCCGCGGCGCGGGATCGTGCCCGATCGCCTTGGGCGGCTGGTAGTTGTGCGCCACGAGCCACACCGCGAGCACGACGACGCCGAGGCCGACGAGCGTCGTGGCCCACTTCGCCACGCCCGCCTGAACGCCGCCGTGCGCGCCCGCCATCGCCATCGCCGCGTCTTACTTGCTCTCGTTCGGGCGCTCGCCGGGATTCGCGGCGTCGACCGGGACCTCGTCCTCCGGCGGAGGGGCGGGGGGCCCGAACTCCTCGTACGGACGCTGGGTCGCGAACGGCGGGTCGCCGTAGAGCTCGAGCTGCGCCGCGAGCCAGTTCTCGCGCGTGATGAGCACGTCGCGCTGGGCCCGGTGACTGGCCGCCTCCGCGTCGCCGCCCTTCGCGTCGGCGGCGACGAACGCGACCGCCTCGAGCTTCTGCAGCTGCTCCTGCACGTCGTTGAGGTCCTTGCGCACGACCACCGGATCGATGCCCTCGCGCTCGGTGTACTCGTCGGTCAGGATCACGAGCTTCTCGGGCCCGACCTCGGCGAAGCCGGCCCCGACCGCGATGCGCTTCGTGTCGGTCCCCACGCGGTACGAGACGATGCCCGTCCGCAGCGCGGCGAGGAGCGGCAGGTGGCCCGGCAGCACGCCGAACTCACCCTGGACGCTCGGAGCCGTCACCTCGTCCACGTCCGCCGCGAGCGCCCGCCCCTTCGGGGTGACGATCTCCAGCGCGATCTTTTCGGCCGCCATTGGGTCGCCTCGCCCCCGCGCTCAGTTCTTCGCCTGGAGCTGCTGCGCCTTGGCCTTCGCCTCGTCGAGGTTGCCGACCATGTAGAAGGCCTGCTCGGGCATGTCGTCGAGCTTGCCGCTCACGATCTCCTCGAAGCCGTCGATCGTCTCCTTGAGCGGCACCTGCTTGCCCTCCTGGCCGGTGAACTGCGACGCGACCGAGAAGGGCTGCGACAGGAAGCGCTGGATCTTGCGTGCGCGGGACACGATGAGCTTGTCCTCCTCGCTGAGCTCGTCCATGCCGAGGATGGCGATGATGTCCTGGAGATCCTTGTACTTCTGAAGCGTCGACTGCACCTTGCGGGCGACGTCGTAGTGGCGCTGGCCGATGACGTTCGGGTCGAGCAGCGTGCTCGTCGAGTCCAGCGGATCGACCGCCGGGTAGATCCCGATCTCGGTGAGCGCGCGGTTCAGGTTCGTCGTCGCGTCGAGGTGGGCGAACGCGGTCGCCGGCGCGGGGTCGGTGAGGTCGTCGGCCGGGACGTAGATGGCCTGGACGCTCGTGATGGAGCCCTTGTTGGTCGACGTGATGCGCTCCTGGAGGGCGCCCATCTCGGTCGAGAGCGTGGGCTGATAACCGACGGCGCTCGGGATGCGGCCGAGGAGCGCGGACACCTCGGAGCCGGCCTGCGTGAAGCGGAAGATGTTGTCCACGAAGAAGAGGACGTCCTGCTTCTCCTCGTCGCGGAAGTACTCGGCGACGGTGAGCGCGGAGAGGGCGACGCGTGCGCGGGCCCCGGGCGGCTCGTTCATCTGGCCGTAGATGAGGGCGGTCTTGCTGATGACCGGGTCACCCTCGGTCTGGCCGGCGCGCGGCGCGAGCCTCGACTCCGTCATCTCGATGAAGAGGTCGTTGCCCTCGCGGGTCCGCTCGCCGACGCCGGCGAAGCACGACACGCCGCCGTGCGTCTTCGCGACGTTGTTGATGAGCTCCATGATGAGCACCGTCTTGCCGACGCCGGCGCCGCCGAAGAGGCCGATTTTGCCGCCTTTTCGGTAGGGCGCGAGCAAGTCGATGACCTTGATGCCGGTCTCGAAGATCTCGACCTTGGTCGACTGCTCGACGAACTGCGGCGGGGCGCG
>JBEKGQ010000734.1:0-3941 GCA_050012715.1 Polyangiaceae bacterium | reverse complement strand
GACCCCGAGGCTCGGCTGCCCAGCGTGGAGGCCCTGGCCGCGCGCCTCGCGCCCTTCGGCACGGACGCGGCCCGCGCGAGCCACGAACGGATCCGGCGCATCGCGGCGCGCAGGCCGGCAGGCGCGCGGGCGTCCGAGACCGCGCCTCCCCACGGAACACGCCCCCCGCCGGCCGTGGTCGTCGCTCCGCTCGAGGGGGCTCGCCCGCGTCGACGACGGTGGTGGCTGGCGGCCGTCGCGGCGGGCGCCTCGCTGTCGGCGCTGACGCTCGCCGGGTGGCGAGCGGCGTCCCGGTCCCGCGCCGCCCCTGCCGGGCCGGCCGGGTCGGCGTTCGCCGCGACGGGACCGTCGGACCCGACCGACGCCGCGACGCTGCGCGAGGCCGACGCCGACGCGGGCGCCGACGCCGACGACCGCGCGCGCTGGCGAGCCTCGCGCATCGAGATGGATGGCCAGATTCTCACGGTGTTCGTGCACGCCTCGTGGTCCAGCCCCGCTCACCCGCAAGGGACCGTCGCCGCGCTGGGGTCGGACGTCGCACCCGACCGCCGCGAATGGCGGGTGTCCGTGGCCTGCATCGACGTGGGATCGGGCCGTGCGTTCGCCCGCGTTCCGGTTGGCGCCATGGACTTCAGCGCCGGGGCGTACCTCTCGGCGGCCCCGGCCGGGGCCCTCGTCGCCCTGCAGCGTGACAGGGCTCTCGACCTGGTGTCGATCGACGCGGACGGCTGCGTTCAGAGCGCTCCGACGATTTCCCTGGCCGGGCTCGGCCTCGAGTCGCGCTACGACTTTCGTGGAATGGCGATGTTCGGCGACCGGATCGTGCTGGCCAGCGGCGGCAACGGCACGACCACCCTGCGAATCCTGGACGAGCACGGGACCCTGCTGACGCGCCACGATTGCCACGCCGGTCTCTTTCGGCCCGGTGAGGCGGGGCTGGCGCGCGTGGGCGACGACGTGGTCGTCACGAACCTTTTCGCCGAATCCGGCGCCGCGCCGGTGTGCGCGGGACAGCTCCACGGCACGCCCCGGTGGCGGGAGCTGACGCTGCCGGGAGGCCGCCTGTTCGCCCGCGAAGGCGTGGTCTACTTCCAGGGGTACGACGGCGCGATCCTGGCGGCCCCCCGCGCGCTCGACAGCAACTTGCAGCCGACGGTCCCCGACCCGCAGGCCAGCGTCGAGGTCGCGAGCGACGACCACTGCTCTGGCCTCACGGGCGAGGTGCTGGAGCACGCCGAGAGGATTCACGATCGCATCTTCATGCACATGACGTCGTGCTGCGGAGGGCCTCCGGGAGGGCTCTTCGTCTGCAAGCCGAGCTCGGAGATCGAGCCATGAAAAAGTCTGCGTTCAAGACGACGGCGCCGGCATCGCCCCGCACGGCCGACGGGGAGTCGACGCCTCCCACGATCGCGCTGGTGATCGCGTGGTCCGCGTCGCAGCCGCACCGCGTGGGCGAGGTCGCGCTCCTGCCGTTCGGCGAGAGGCTGGTGGTCGGGCGCGGGGATGACGAGGGGGAGTCCTATGCGTGCTTCGCTCGCCAGCGCCCCGGACCAGCGCCGGCCGCCGGGGCGCGGGGCGAGCCCCTCGAAGGCGACGCCATCTCGCGGCGGCAGCTGGTCGTGCGAGCCGTAGGCGCCAAGCTCCAGCTCGAGAAGCTCGGACGCTGCCCGACGTTCGTGAACGACGTCGAGGTCGACTCGACCGCCACCCTCGCGCCCGGCGACACCGTGCTCCTGCAGGGCGAGCTGCTCCTGCTCGCGGTGCTCCGGTCGAGGGTCCTCGCCGGCCCCTCCGGCGCCGGCGCGCTCCATCCGTTCGGCGAGGCCGACGCGGACGGTATCGTCGGCGAGTCCGCTGCCGCCTGGAGCTTGCGCGCGCAGCTCGCGGAGGTGGGGCCCACCGACGACCACGTCCTCCTCCGGGGCGAGAGCGGCACGGGCAAGGAGCTCGCCGCCGCCGTCATCCACCGGCGATCGAAGCGCGCGAGGAGCCCGCTGATCTCGTGCAACGCTGCGGCGGTCCCGTCGACGCTGCTGGCCTCCGAGCTCTTTGGCAACCTCGCGAACTACCCCAACGCCGGGACGGCCGCTCGCAAGGGGCTCATCGGTACGGCCGATCGCGCGACCTTGTTCCTGGACGAAATCGGCGAGCTGCCCCAAGACGACCAGGCGCAGCTGCTCCGTTTCCTCGACGAAGGCGAGTACCGGCCCATCGGGGAGGCCACTCCGCGGCGGGCCGACGTCCGCGTCGTGGCGGCGACCAACCAGGACGACAGCCGCTTCCGCGGCGACTTCCAGGCTCGCTTCCAGGCGCGCGTTCGGCTGCCCCCGTTGCGAGAGCGCCGCGAGGACATCGCTCTGCTCATCCGGCACCTGCTTCTGGAGCGCGCCGGCGAGTACCCCGACCTCGCCGACCGACTGCTCGTGAAGACATCGGACGGGCGGCTCGAGCCCAGGATCAGCGCTCGCCTGGTGGACCACCTGATCCGTCACCCGCTCCCCACGAACGTTCGACAGCTGCGCACGATCCTGATCGACGCGATCGGCAAGAGCCCGCCCGACAAGCTCACGTTGCCGGCCGAGGCGGCATCCGCCCCGCCCGCCGCTTCGGCCCCGCCGCCGCCAGCGGCGGACGCTCCCCCGGGGGCCGCGGCGCCCAGCAAGCAAGACCTCGAGGCGCACCTGCAGCGAGAGCGCGGGAACGTGGCGCGGGTGGCGAGGATGCTCGGTGTCAGTCGCGGCGCGCTGTACCGGCTGATGAAGGACTATGGGGTCGAGCGGATCAGGCGGGGCTAACCGATGAGTCCCGGGCATCAGGCCAACCGCCCCCGCCTGAGCGTCGAGGGAGGCGAGATTCGAGTGAGTCGCGTTGACACGGCGACGTCGAGGCCGCGGTGGACGCTCTCTACGACGACTACGAAGTGATTGGCGATCAGGTCATCCGTCTGCTCGCCGACGAGCCACGCGTGAGCGGGACGCCCGAGCTTCTGAACCAGGGGCGGACCGGCCACCGTCGCTGGACCGAGACCGCCTTCGCGCCCCAGCTCGAGGCGAAGCGAGGCGCGGCACGGGAGCAGGCGCTGATCTGCCTTCTCCTCGCGACCGACGGTTCGGCTATCTGGCCTCTCCCGCCGTCCGCGAGGAGCTCGTGTCGGTGGTACGCGACGGGAAGCCGGACGCCGTCGTGATCGACGCCATGTTCAGCGCGGGGCTCGACGTGGCTCCACGCTTTGGCGTCCCGACCGGCGTGATCGTTCATACGTTCGCGCGGCGCACGTTCGAGATGTGGCGAGGCAACCTCGCGATGCAGAGCCAGGGGCGTGAGAAGGCCGGGTTCGGCAAGCTCGCGCCGGTCGAACAGCTGTGGGGCGACCGCGACCTCGTGCACGCGAACACCCTGGACGCGCTCGACGCCGGAGGGCCGGTCCCTCTCACGAACCTGCGCCACGGCGCGCCCGTGCTCAGCGAAGAGCCGCGCGCCCGGATGCCGTCCCTGCCCTGGAGCGTGGACGACCGTACGCCACTCGTCCTCTTGGCCTTCAGCACCGTCACCGAGCAACGCTCGGCGCCCAAGCTGCAGCGCGCCCTCGACGCGCTGGCGCCGCTCCCGGTGCACGTCGTGGCGACGACCGGCGACATCGTCGATCCCGGAGAGCTCCGAGCGCCATCCAACGCCTTGGTCCTGCGCTATGCCTCGCATGACGCGCTCATGCCCCGGGCGAGCGTCGTGCTCACCCACGGAGGCCACGGCACCGCGATGCGGAGCCTGAGGAACGGGCTGCCCATGGTCATCACGCCCGCCGGCGCGGGGGGCCCCGGGCACGTTCAGAGCACGCGCGGCCTGGACCCTGACACCCCCGCGCGCCGGTGTACGTCGCGGCCGAATTCGAGTCGGGAAAGACGCGCCTCTGGTACGGCCGCTGGGATGTCGTTCGAGCT
>JBEKGQ010000733.1:0-3951 GCA_050012715.1 Polyangiaceae bacterium | reverse complement strand
CGGCGGAACGGCTCGCAGTGCCACGACGAACGGGGAGCTCCTCCCTGACGACGCCCGCTACACCCGGCGGGACGGGAGCGACCGGGTCACGGCCCGGTGACGTCCGGCCGGCGGGTGGCCACCTCGGGCCGCCGGCCGAGTGTCATGGGCTCACGGGGTGGCCACGCCGGGCCGCTGGGGCGGAGGCGACGGGTCCGTGGGGTGGCCATGTCCGGTCGCCGGCCGAGCGTCATGGGCCCACGGCCTCGCCACGTCCGGCCGCTGGGCGGAGGCGATGGGCCCGAGGGGTGGCCATGTCCTGCCGCCGGCCGGAGACGATGGGTCTCCGGGGAGTCCATGTCCGCCCTCCGGCCGGAAGCGATGGGGCCGGGGGGTAGCCATGTTCCCCGGCCGGGGTGATCATCCCCGGACCCGAGGTACTCCCTACATCCTTTCGATTCCTCGTCCGTCTCACCATGCTCCCCCGATGAGCATCCCAGCACGATTTCCGGAAAGGTTTCCCCCCCTGCGTCGATAGAGCCAGTAGGAGGACCGCCCATGACCCAGCCCGCCCGTACGCCGTCCAGCAGCTTCGCCGTCCCGCCGGAACCCCCGGCGTCGGGCCCGGCGTTGCCGGCGGAGTCGCGGGCGAGGCTCGAGATTCCGCCCCCGGCGGCGCCTCCCGCCCCGGCTCCTTCGGCCGTCGAGCCGCCCGCGGCGCTCCTCGCCCATCTCCAGAGCAATCGGGTCTTCCACCGTCTCCTGGGGATCGTCCTCTCCAAGCGCGTTCCCCGACGGCACGCCGAGGACATCGTGCAGCAGTCGCTCGTCGAGGCCTGGCGCGCGCGTCACACTTGGGGTCCGGCGGTCGACGACGTCGACAAGCTGCTCTCGACGATCGTCGCCTGCAACGTGAAGGACCACCAGAAGGCCTGGTTCCGCTCGCGGCTCGCCAAGCCGGACGACGCGCCAGCGCGCGATCCGAAGACCGACGCGGAGACGGAGTACCGCGGCACCGCCTCCGGGGACGGCGAGGGCGGGGACGACGGCGACGTGCCCCCGGTCGACGTGTCGTCCGCGCTGCACCCCGTGCCCGTCGCCCCGCCCGACGACGACGCCCGCTACCAGCTCCGTAACGTCAGCGGCTTCGTCGAGAAGAGCCCCGGTCTGCGGCGGGCTGCGTCGTGGATGTTCCGTAACATCGCGGGCGAGTCGTACGGGGACATCGCCGCGTCGGAGGGTACCTCCGAGAACGCGGTCTGCGTCGCCGTGTCGAAGCTGCGGGCGGCGCTGCGTCAGGCCGCGAAGGACGGGCTCATCGTGCTGGTGCTGGCGCTCTTCCTGAGCGCGCTGCTGAGGCACGCGCACCACCGCCCGAAGGACGACATGGGGATCCCGTCGCCGAAGCCGTCCCCGACGGTGGTCGCGCCGAGCCCGCCGCCCACGCCCGAGGCGCAGGCCGAGGACCTGCGATCGCGCGCCGCCGAGGCGTGCGAGGCGAAGCAGTGGGAGGCGTGCCTGGGCGATCTGGACTCGGCGTCGCGCCTGGACCCCGACGGGGACGACGCGGCGACGGTGCATGCGCTGCGCGCGCAGGCGACGTACGGGATCGCGCACGAGCACGACAAGCCGCACCGAGGGCCGTGAGGTCGTCGCGGGAAACGCTGCGGGGCGAGCCCTCCTCACTTCACGATGGGCGCGGCGACCAGGGTGGGCCGGATGAGCAGGTAGTCGATGCGGTGGGGCGCGGCCGCCTCGACGCCCACCGTCATCACGTCGCTCACCTTCTCGCACGAGAGAATGCCCGTCACCTGCCGCGGGCCCGGCGTCTCCGTCGCGCACTGCCACCGGCAGCGACCGCTGGTGGTCTGCACCTTGGCGAAGAAGTCCTTCATCTCGGGGCGCGAGAAGGCGGGCACGAGGGACGCGTCGATCGCCGCGGGATCCGGGTCGTTCACGAGCGTCACCGCGGTGTCGACGCCGCGCTGCAGCTCTGGCGACAGGGCGGGCGGCGTGGCCGCGCACGTCGGCACGAGCCACTGGGTGGCGAGGACCGCCGTCGTGGCCATCGTGTTCATCCCGATGTGCGAGATGGCCGACGCCTGCCACGACGCGCGACGCGCGACCCAACCGAGGACGAGCCCGGCCCCCACGATGGCGGCGAGGCGCCCCAGCGACGCGTCGACCATCGCGTGCTTCACCGAGAAGAGCACCGCGGTCACCGCGATCCCGGCGCGCACGCCGAGCGCCGAGACGAAGCGCGGCTGCACCGCGCCCCGCCAGAGCCACTCCTCGGCGACGGGGACGACCACGCCGTTCACGACGAGGAGCGACACCGGGCCGAGCCACGTGAGGCCCGCGCCGAAGAAGACGGCGCTCGGCGGGAGCTGGAACGAGGGCAGGTGGACCCCGCCCCAGAGGCCGCGGTCGAAGAAGCTCCCCAGGACGAGCGCGGCCAGCGCGGCGGCGATGCCGACCCAGCCCTGCCACCGGGTCATGGCGACGACGAAGCCGCGGAGGGCCTTCGCGGGCGGGCTCGCCCCGAGCACGCGGGCCACCGCGAGCGACAGCGCGACGTAGGCGGCGCCGGTGACGACCATGTCGTCGACGAGGGGCGAAGCGAGCACCGGCAGCGCCGGCGCCACGACGTGCCGCGCGACGTACTCGACGACCACGATGACCGCGGCGAGGAGCGCCGCCGGGGCGAGGTCGCGTCGCGGCACGGGCGCGAGCTTATCCCGCTACAGCTTGAGGCCCTTCGCTTCCGCGTTGCCCGGGTCGAGCTTCACCGCCTCGTCGCGGTCGGCCTTCGCCCCCGCCGCGTCGCCGAGGGCGAGCTTCTCGCGGGCGAGGAGGGCGTGCTCGGTGGCCTTCTCGGCGGGCTTGCCCGCGCAGAGCAGCGCGCTCTCCAGCTCGAACGCGGCCGTCTCGTGGTCGCCCGTCGCGGCCAGCGCGCGCGCGTAGCCCGTGTGCACGTCGCCGCTCTGCACGTCGACGAAGAGGGCGCTCTCGCCCACCCGGCGCGCCTCGTCCCACGCCTTGGCCTCGACCAGCTTGTCGAGCAAGAGCTTCCACGCCCGCCCGTCGTGCTGGTCGAGCGGCGCCAGGACGCGCAGCGCCGCGAGCACGTCGGCGTCGCGCTTGTCGTCCGTCGCCAGCTCGAGGAGCCCCTTCATCGGGTCCGGCTGCGAAGGATCGAACCGGTGCGCCGCCTCGAGCGCCGCGCGCATCGCCGCCTTGTCCTTCCGCGCCTCGGCGGTCTCCGCGAGGCCCATCTCCACCGTGTACCCGTCGCCGCCGGCGGCCTTGATCGCGCGGAGGTGCTTCTCCTGGCCCTCGGGGTCCTTCGTCATGCCGGCGAGCTTCGCGGAGAGGAAGTGCGCGTTCTCGTCGTTCGGGTCGAGCTTCAGCGCCTCCGCGAGCTCCTGCCCCGCGTCGTCGCCCTTGTGGGCGCGGAGCAGCGCGAGCGCCATCACGTCGTGGGCCTCGGCGCTCTTCGGCGCCGCCGCGAGCGCCGCCTTCGCCTCGTCGAGCGGCTTCGGCTTCATGTCGAACATGTACTGGCCCTGGTAGCGGGCGAGGCGCGCCATCTGCCACGCGCGGTAACGGGCGTCGTACTCCTTCGGCTCCACGCCGAACGCCTCGCGCAGGACGGCCGGCGTCCGCTTGCCCTCGCCCCACAGCTGGAGCGCGCGGGTGATCTTCTCGAAGCCGAACTGCTCGGCGGTGAAGGCCACCATCTGGCTCGCGGCGTAGTAGGCGACGGTCACGTCGAGGTCGCCCTCGGCGTGGGTGAAGACGCGGTTCATGTCGACCGCGCTCGGGAGCGCGTCCTTCTTCATCACCGCGTAGAGCTCGGGGTCGAGCGACCGGCGCCACTCGGGCCGCCGGATCATCGTCTCGTACTCGCTGAGCCCCTCGGTGAACCAGCGCGGGACGTGGTTCCTGGAGATCTGGATGGCGAAGACGTGC
>JBEKGQ010000732.1:0-3952 GCA_050012715.1 Polyangiaceae bacterium | reverse complement strand
TACGACGCGGGGCTCGCCTACCAGCGCTGTGGCGACGACAAGGACGCCAAGGGGCACTTCCAGCAGGCCCTCTCGGACGAGCCGAAGTTCCACTACGCGCGCGCCCAGCTCGCCCTCTACCAGTTCAAGGCCGACGGCAACGTGGACGCTGCGATCAGCGCGCTGGAGCAAGCCGTCACGGACGCGAACTTCCAGAACGTGCCCGCGCTCGTCGACCTGGCGATGTTCCAGATGCTGCGCGACTCGTCGCAGGTCGGGTCCAACTGCCACACCAAGTCGGGCGGCAAGGACACGGACCTCCAGGACTTCGACTGCGCGAAGCTCAACCTCCAGCGCGCGCTGGCCATCGACGACGGCTACATGCCGGCGTTCAACCAGCTGGCCCTCTACTACTTCGGTAGCGCGAAGAAGAAGGCGTCGCCGGGGCGCAAGTTCGGCCGGACGATTGCCACGAACGCGGCGCTGGCCAAGCGCGGTGACGTGCAGCAGCTCGAGCTCGCCGCCCTCGTGTGCTCGCAGGCGGTGCGAAAGAACGGGACGTACGCGCCGATCCACAACACGTCGGGCCTCATCCTCAACGAGCTCGGCCAGGTGAACACGGCGGTGAAGGAGTTCCAGTCCGCGGCGCAGCTCGATCCGAAGTTCTTCGAGGCGCAGATGAACCTCGCCGCGATCAACCTGAGCTTCCGCGGGTTCGACAAGGCCGAAGCGGCGTATCGCAAGGCGCTCGAGATGCACCCGAACGACTACGATGCGCACCTCGGCCTCGCGCTGGCCGAGCGCGGACAGATCGACGGGACCAACGACGACAAGCAGGTGCCCGCCGCGCAGTCCGAGCTCGATGCCTGCAAGAAGATCGACCCCGCGCGGCCCGACGCCTACTTCAACGAGGGCATCCTCACGCAGGAGTACAAGGCCAAGGGCGCGGGCGGGACGGACAAGGCGATCGCGATCTACCAGCAGGCCAAGACGATCTTCCAGACGTTCATGGACAAGGCCTCCGGCAAGTCGGAGTACGACGGCGCGGTCAAGAAGGCCAAGGAGCGGATGCAGGATCTCGACGACACGATCACGTTCTTGCAGGCGGGCGGCCCGGCTCCCGGGGCGCCGCCTCCCCCTCCGCCTCCTCCGGGCGGTGGCGCGCCGGCGCCGAGCGACAGCAGCGCAGCCCCGGCGGCTCCCGCGGGGAGCGGTGCGGCGGCGGGTGGTGGGAGCGCCGCTCCCGCCGCGTCGGCGGCTCCCGCCGGCTCGGCCAAGCCTTGAGCGAGTCCGGGTGCATTGCCGGGAACCTTGGGTGCATTCCGATGTCTGATTCAGGCAGTCCGCTTCACTCCGAGACGCCGCGGTGACTCCCAATCGCATTGACCCCGCAGCCTTAGGCACGTACACTTATACTGTAATTCCAGCGGACTATTCCACCGTGGGTGGAGGAACCGGAGTCATGCGATGAAGCGTTCGAAGCAAGCGAGAAAGTGGGTGCTCGGCGGCCTCGCGGTGGCCTCGCTGGTCCTTCTCTCCGCCCAGTCGTTCGCGCAGGACGCTCCTGCGGCGGGCGGGGCAGCGGGCGGCAAGCCCGAGGGTGGCGGTGACTACGGGTACAAGTTCGAAGACGATCCGCTCAGCGCCGGCGGCTTCGGTCCCTCGGACGCGACGATTCGCGTTCGCCCGGGGCCGGTGCGCACCACGCTGATTCGCCCGCGCACGTCGTTCGTGCCGGAAATGCTCAAGTCCGTGGAGAACATCTGAGCCAGGCAGCGCGCTGTCGACTCATTCTCGCGCCCCCGCGCGCGTAGAGGTATTTCGATGGAACAGGGTAAGGCGAAGGTCGCGCTCACGTTCGCGCTCTATCAGGGCGACCAGCTCGTGCGTCGCGACACGATCGCGCAGGACATCGTGAAGGTGGGCAAGGATCCCCGCAGCCATCTGCGCGTGGATGACGAGCTCGCGTCGCGCATGCACGCGGTGATCGAGGTTGCGTCGCCCCAGGACATCACCCTGATCGATCTGGGCAACGAGCCCGGGACGCTCGTGAACGGGCAGCGCGTCAACAAGTGCAAGATCCGTCCGAGCGACCAGATCCAGATCGGCTCGACCCTCATCGTGCTCGAGAGCGCCGAGCCGGCGACCGCGTCGCCGCCCGTCGCCGCGCCGACGCCCGCCGCCGCGTTCGCGCCCGTCGACGCGCCCGCCGCGGCGCCGAGCGCTCCCGGCAGCGGTCCTACGGCCAACCCGTTCGCCGGCGCGAACCCGTTCGCCGCGGCGCCCGCCGCCGCGAACCCCTTCGCCGGCTCCAACCCGTTCGCCGCCCCGCAGGCCGCCGCCGCGGCGACCCCGTTCGCCGCGCCTTCCGCTCCGTTCGTCGCCCAGGCGGCGCCGCAGGCCGTCGGTGTGGGCCTCGGCCTCGAGCCGGCGATGGACGGCAGTGGCGGGACCGGCTTCTCGTACTCGATGGTGAAGAGCGGTCCCGACGTGAGCTCCGACGAGGTGGAGGTCGCGCACCTCTCGTCAATCGAAGTGATGATCCTCTGGGACTCCAACGTGCTGCACGTGTCCCACCTGACGCCGCCGCGCTCGTTCTACGTGGGCGAGGAGCTGGGCGACAAGGTCGCCTGCGACTACTTCATCCCCAGCGAGACGCTGGGGACGACGCGGGCGCCGATCGTCGTCTCCCGCGGTCTGGGCGCGTCGCTCGTCATCCTGCCGCGGTCGCGCGGCTACGTCGATCTCCCCGGGCAGGGCAAGGTCACCCTCGCGGATCTCATCTCCTCGGGTCGCGCGCATGCGTCGACCGAGATGAGCGGCGCCTACGAGTACGAGCTCCCGGCGGGGGCGAAGGCTCGCATGGAGCTCGAGGGGAGCTCGCTCGTGTTCCAGGTGAGCGCGGTGAACGCCGGCAAGCGCGTGCCGACGGGTCTCCTCGCGACGCTGGAACCCGCGGCGTTCCTCTACACGGGTCTGTCGTTCCTGCTCCACATGGGGCTCGTGGCCGTCTTCGCGTTCTTCATGCCCAGCATGCGGGGCGACGACAGCGAAGCGATCGACCGCGACCAGATCCTGATGATGCAGAAGCTGCTCAACGCAGCGGCAGAGCGCGAGCAAGAGCAGCGCGACGATCCGACGACGGAGACCGCGAACGACCAGCAGGAGGGCGGCACGGGCACTCGCGCCAAGGGCGAAGAGGGCTCGATGGGCAACCCGAACACGAAGGACTCCGGCCACAAGTACGGCGTCCAGGGACCCAAGGACAACCCGGATCCCCACCTCGCGAAGCAGGCCGCTCTCCAGGAGGCGGCGCAGTTCGGCATGATCGGCCTCATCTCGACGATGGGCGGCGGCGATCCCAACGCGCCGACGGCCCCGTGGGGCCGTGAAGAGTCGGCGGGGCAGGACGAGAAGAGCGCCCGCGGAAACATGTTCGGTGACACCATCGGCGACTCGTTCGGCGCGGGCGGCCTCGGCCTCTCGGGCGTCGGAGAAGGTGGCGGGGGCCGGGGCGAGGGGATCGGCCTCGGGAACATCGGCACGATCGGCCACGGCGCAGGGACCGGAACCGGGCAGGGGTTCGGCAACGGGCACGGCCGCCTCGGCGGCGCGCACCAGACCCGCTCGCCGTCTCTGCGCCAGGGGGCGACGCAGGTGAACGGTCGCCTTCCGCCGGAGGTCATCCAGCGCATCGTTCGCCAGAACTTCGGGCGCTTCCGTCTCTGCTACGAGAACGGGCTTCGAACGAACCCGAATCTGCAGGGGCGCGTGGCGATCAAGTTCGTCATCGACCGCTCGGGGGCCGTCTCGACCGCCTCGGACGGCGGGTCGGACCTTCCGGATCAGAGCGTGGTGTCGTGCGTCGTCCGAGGCTTCGGGAACCTCAGCTTCCCGCAGCCGGAAGGCGGCATCGTCACGGTCGTCTACCCGATCATTTTCAACCCCGGCGATTGACGGTCGCAGCAGGAAG
>JBEKGQ010000731.1:0-3954 GCA_050012715.1 Polyangiaceae bacterium | reverse complement strand
AAGTACGGGAACGACATCGGGAGCACGATCCGCATCGCCGGCCGCCGGGAGGGCAACCGGATCGTCGTCGAGGTGGCGGACGACGGGCCGGGCATCGCGGCCGAGCACCTGCCGCGGCTCTTCGAGCGCTTCTACCGCGTCGACGCCGGCCGCTCGCGCGAACGGGGCGGCACGGGGCTCGGCCTGGCCATCGTGAAGCACCTCGTGGAGTCGGTGGGGGGCACCATCACGGTCGACAGCGAGCTCGGTCGCGGGGCGACGTTCCGGGTCGAGTGGGCCGCCTGGGAGCGAGAGCCTCGCGCCCAGGACGTCAGGCCGGGAAGCTGATCTCGAGCCACGCGCGCTTCTTCGTGCGACCGGTGAGCCCGGCGAAGAAGTCCCCCATCGCCATCTGCCAGCCGTACTTCCGGCGAAGGGCGGCGTGCGCACGCTCGATGTCCGCCGGCTCCTCGAGGATGCGCCCCGTCGCCTCCCGCCAGTCGCCGCTCACCTTGCCGCGCACGTCGCAGGCGGCGACGCGCGCGTGGGGATCGCGCCGCAGACGCTTCACCTTGAAGGCGTCCCCCGCGCTGAAAATGACGAGCTTGCCGTCGAGCGGCGCCGCCCAGACGGGGGTCTTCACGCCGCCGCCGTCCTTCTTGAAGGTCTCCAGGTTCACGTAACGCGCGTCCGCGAAGGGCGTGGAGTCGGTCACGGGCGGGAGTCTGCCACATCGCGATGCGCTCGAAAGGGGGATCGGCTGGATGGGCGCCACGGCGAGCGAGTACCCTTCCCGGAGAATGCCCGACGACAGGCCACGCCAGCGACGTCATCCGCTCGACCGGCTCGCGCGCTCGCACGAGCGCCTTCGGGAGCAGCTTGCAGCGCTGAGCGAGCTTGGCCGCGCGGCCGAGATCGACCTCGAAGGCCTCGCGGACATCGCGGCCTGGTTTTCGGGGCCGAGCGCGCGGCACGAAGCGGATGAAGAGGAATCCCTCTTTCCCCGACTCCGGGGCGCGGCCATCGACGACGAGCTTCGCGTCCTGCTCGAGCGCCTCGCCGAGCAGCACCACGTTCACGCCCGGCTCGAAGCCGAGCTGGCCAGTGCGCGTACGGTTGCCGAGGTGGCCTCCGTCGCGGCCAAGATGGATGAGGCGTACCGCGCGCACATGGACCTCGAGGAGCAGCGTCTCTTCCCGACGGCCCGCGCGATCCTGACGGAGTCCGACTTCGAGGCCATCAGCACCGAGATGGAAGCGCGACGGGGCCGCGATGCTTCGAAGCCCTGAAGGCCGAGGTCGTCTCAGGGACCGACGATGAGGTCGTACTCGGCGAACGCCGTGCCTCCGCGGCTGTCGCGGAGCACGATCCACAGATGCACGGTGCCCGGCGTGCTCGGCGCGTCCCAGCCGTCGTCGGTCGTCGTCGCCAGGTCGTCTGCGGCGCGGCCGGTGGACTCGCTGTCGAGGGCCCCGCCGGTCGAGTACCAGGCGACCTGCATCGCCTCGCGCTGGGTCGTCACGGCCTCCGAGGCCTGGTCGAAGTAGGCGAAGGTCTCGGCCGACGCGCTGGGCCAGCTCGCTTCGAGCATCACGCGCGACCCGGGCGGGATCGCGGTCAGCGCCACCGGAGCGCCGTCGATCGTCGCGGTCAGCGGATCGAGCTGCGGGTTCAGGTTCAGCGTGTACGCGGCGGCGAACGCCGTCGCCGCGGCCGCGTCGGCGTTCGGCAGATCGCAGTGGATCCGCGCCAGCTCGAAGGCGCTGTCGGTGCCGGCGAGGTCGGCGCGGAGCGGCTGGTAGTACCCGCCGGTTCCGTCAGGATCGCGCGGGCGGAGGCCCGCCGAGCCGACGTCGGGGCCGAAGATGGAGCACCCGTCGCTCGGCGTCGCGGCGGTCGTGGTGGGTCCCACCCCCGCCGCGACGAGCGACGACGAGCCGAGGCAGGCGTTCGAGACGACGTTGTCGTCCGTCAGCGGCTCGGGTGCGGTGCAGAAGCTCCAGTCGATGCCGGCGCCGGACACCGTGCCGCCCGGGCCGGCCACGAGCGCCGTGAACGTCACCACCGTGCCGGGTGCCGCCTCGGCCGGATCGGCGCGGACGGCGAGGGTGCGCGTCGACGTGAGGAGCGAATCGCTGGAGCCGAGGGACGGGACGCACGTTGCGGAGGCGAACCAGAGCCCGACGAGAACGAGATGCTTTCTCACAGGTCGACCCTCGCCCCGACGACCGCGATGACCGGAAGGCCGGTGATGATGCCCCGGCGCGTGTAGTCGGTGTTGTAGGTGTACTCCTCGCCGTTCGCGCGGTTGGTGACGTTGAGCCCCTCGACGTAGACGAGGAGCCGGCCGCCCCGCCCGAGGAGAAAGCTCCGGTCGACGCGCAGGTCGAGCTGCCAGAAGTCCGGCAGGCGGATCGAGTTCTGGGCGCCGAAGATCGGCTGATAGACGTCGTCCTTCGCGTCGTAGAACGCGCCGATGACCGGCGTGCGCGGCAGACCGGTCGCGTAGCGGAAGCGGAGACCCACCGTCCACGCCTGGAGCTCCTTGCTCGCGACCACCGTGAGCGCGTGCGGCTGGTCGTAGTCGAAGAGGCGCCAGCTCGCGCCCGGGGTATCCCGCCGCTCGCTCCGCGACATGGTGTAGGCGACCCAACCGAAGAACCCGTGCCACGGCTGCTGCCGGAGGAGCATCTGCACCCCGTAGGCGCGCCCCACGCCCTCCTGGAGGAGCGCCTGCGCGAGCATCGGCGTCGGGGACGGGTTGCGGACGGCGAGACCGGACATCCACTTGTAGAAGGCGAGCGTCTCGAGCGAGAGCGTCGGGGTGAGCAGGACGGACTGGCCGAGCGAGGCGTGGTCGGCGGTCTCGATGCCGAGGGTCGGGTTGCCGAAGACGGCGCTGAGGTCCGCGGGATCCGGCGCCTGCGAGTAGACGCCCGCCGCGCCGAGGATCGACAGCCTGGGCGTCACCCGGAGCCGCGTCGCGATGCGCGGCTCGATCTCGCCCTGGATCTGCTCGTAGCCGATGGAGGGGGTCTCGCCGACGCGGGGGGTGAGGCGGCTCGTCTGCAGGAGAAAGCCGTCGACCCGGACGGCCGGCGAGACCGAGAGCGGGCCGAGGTCGAAGCTCGCGACGACGTACGGTGCGACGTCGATGACCCCGGCGCTCCAGGTGTCCGTGTTCGTCTCGCCCCCCGGCGGCTGCCCGAACACGGAGATGTCGCCCTCGCGCGCCGGGATGAGCAGCGAGCCGTCCCGGAAGACCTGCGCGCTCGACCCGTCGAGCTCGATGCCGAAGGTGAGCGTGACCGGCTCGGCCACCCGCTCCCGGTAGGAGGCGCGGAGGCCCCAGCGGAAGGTCGACTCGTCGAGCGTCGCGGGGTTGGCGCCGAAGGCCGCGTAGAGGTTGCTCGTGTCGTGCCCGATGAACGGAACCGCCTCGATGCTGGCGCCGTCGTCGAGGAGGCGCCGGTAGCGCAGGTAGAAGCGCTGGAAGTCGGTGGTGGTGGCCTCGCTCCGCTGGTGCGCGGGGTCGGCGTCCGGGATGACCTCGGTGAGGTCGTCGTGCGAGCCGAGGAACACCGCGTCGAGCGACTCGCGCGCCCGCAGCGCGATCTGCACCTTGGCCTGGTAGTCCCCGTAGCGCGGGATCGCGAAGAACTCGTCCACGTTGGGGGCGTCGACCGCCTGGAGCACGCTGTTGAGCCACCCGTAGCGCCCCGCGACCGCGACGCGCACGCGATCGCCGAGCGCCGCGCTCACCATCGCCGAGCCGTCGAGCGTGTCGGCGCCGACGTATCCGTGCACGCCCGTGTCGGGCAGGTCCTTCGTCTCGACGCGCACCATGCCGCCGATGGCGCGGCCGTAGTCGGCCCCGTAGGCCCCGGGGGTCAGCGTCACGTCGCGCACGAGGTCGCCGTTGATGGTCGAGCGGAGGGCGCTCCCGTGAAAGAGCGCGGGGACCTCGACGCCGTC
>JBEKGQ010000730.1:0-3966 GCA_050012715.1 Polyangiaceae bacterium | reverse complement strand
GCGGCGGTGGGTGCGCTCGCCCGGTTCTCCGAGTCGTCGTCGGAGGACCTCCGCACCGCGGCGATCGTCGCCGCGGCGCAGGTGGGGGGGCCGGCGATGGCGATCGTCCAGGCCGCCCTCGGGCGGACGCCGGGCGACGCGTCGCTCGCGCTGCGCGCGCTCGGCTCGGTCGACACCGATGACGCTCGCGCGCTCCTCATTCGCGCGACCGACGATCCGCGCCCGGCGGTCGCGGCGGAGGCGCTCTCGACGCTGGCGTCGTTCGACGGGGAGGACGTGCGCGCGGCGGTGGTCCTCCACGTCGGCGCGAAGGACCCCGCGATGGCGACCGCGGCCGCCAAGTGGCTCGCGGCGCGCGGCGACGGCGAGGGCGTGGCCTCGCTCGTGGACGCCGCGCAGCGCCTGGACGACACGTCGTCGCTCGAGGCGGTGAGCGCGCTCGCGGGCCTCGGCACGGAGGCCGCTCACTCGGCGATGCTGGCGCTCGCCTCCCGCCCCGGGGTGGCGCGGGAGCACGCCCTGCGGGAGCTCGCCGGCACCCAGGGCGGAGCCGAGCAGGCGCGGGCGATCGCGATCCGGATGATGCGCGACGAGGGCGGGAGCGTTGCGTCGACGGGGCTGAGCGTGCTCGCGGCGGACGAGTCGACGGAGGCGACGCAGGCCCTGGCCGAGCTCGCCCGGTCCGGCGGGTCGCTCGCGTCGGACGCGGTCCAGGCGCTCGGACAGCGCCACGACGAGGCGTCGCTCCTGGCGCTCGTCGAGACCGCGCGCACGGTGGGGGTGAAGGACCAGCGCGAGGAGGCCCTGTCCGCGCTCGCCGGCTCGAAGGACCCGCGCGCCACGCGCGCGCTCCTCGACGCCATCGGCGACAAGGACCTCCGCGCCCCGGCCCTGGCGAGCCTGGCGCGAACCGGCGGCCCCGACGCGGAGCGGGCGCTCTCGAACGCCGCGACGAGCAGCGATCCCGACGACCGCCTCGCCGCCGCGCGCGCCCTCATGGCGGAGACGCCCCCGACGATGCTCCCGCGGCTCGAGACGCTGGCGCGCGACCCCGACGAGAACGTCGCCGGGACGGCCTTCTCCGCTCTCCGGCAAGCGAGCCCCGCGAGCGCGCTCGCCGTGGCGAGCGAGGGCCTCCGGTCGAGTGACCCCGAGGCCCGGGTGGCGGCGGTCGGTCACGCCGGCGAGCTCGACACCGAGGCCTCCCGGCCGCTGCTCGTCCAGGCCCTGCGCGACTCCGACTCGGCCGTCGTGGTGAAGGCGGCGGAGGCGCTCTCCACCTCGGGAGGAGCGGACGCGCAGCAGGCGCTCCTCGACGTGATCACCGCGAGCCGCTCGAGCGACGAGGCGAAGCGAGCCGCGGCGCAGGCGCTGCAGACGATGGGCGGCGCGGCGGCGCGGGATCGCGCGGATCTCCTCGCGCCGTGGCTGGCCCCGGAGGAGGACTCGTCGTCGTCGGAGGCGGAGGACGACGAGACGCCGTAAGCGCGCTAGAGAGAGCGGGCCATGAGACCCGCCGAGGAGGAGACGCGCGTCACGAGCGCCGAGTTCGTGGCGGGGGCGGTCGACGACGCGTCCCTGCCGCCGCCGACGCTGCTCGAGGTGGCCTTCGCCGGCCGCTCCAACGTCGGCAAGTCGAGCCTGCTGAACGCGACGATGCAGCGCAAGGGCCTCGCCCGCACGAGCAACACGCCCGGGTGCACCCGCCAGATCAACATCTACGAGGTGAAGTGCGCGGACGGCCTCACGCTGCGCTTCGTCGACTTGCCCGGGTACGGCTGGGCGAAGCGGTCGAAGACGGAGCGCAAGGAGTGGCAGGGCATGATCGAGGGCTACCTGCAGAAGCGCGCGGGGCTGCGTGCGGTGGCGGTGCTGGTCGACGTCCGGCGCGGGGTCGAGGACGAAGAACGCCAGCTCGTGGACTTCCTGCGGCAGCCGAGGCTCGTGAGCGATCCGAAGCCGCTCGAGATCATCCTCGTGGCGACCAAGGTCGACAAGCTCGTGGCGGCTCGCCGGAAGCCGGCGCTCGAGGAGGTCCGGCGCACCGCCGGGACGAAGCCGATCGGCTTCAGCGCGGTGACCGGCGAGGGCCGGGAGGAGCTGTGGTCCCGCATCCGGTACGCGACGCTCGGCGCTCCGCCGACGGCGTGAGCCGCCGGCTCCCCCCCCGCCGCTCGATCAGCCCTTGCGACGCCGCGCGCGCGCCAGGAAGAGGAGGCCGGCGAGCGCGAGCGCGGCCGACGCGCCCTCGGACGCCGGCGCCGTGTTGCAGCTGCAGCCCGAGCTCGACTTGGCGGAGCCGGTACCGCCGTCGCTGCCGCCGCCACCCGCGTCGACGGGCGTCGTCACCGGCCCCCCGTCGGCGCCCGCGAAGCCTCCGTCGCTCCCGCCGCTGCTGCCGGCCGCGTCGACGCCCGCCTCCATCGCGCCGCCCGGCTCGCTGCCGACCGGACCGGCGTCTTCGCCCCCGGAAGCATCGGCGCCTCCCCCCGCCGCGTCGCTTCCGCCGCCCGCATCCGTCCCGCCCGCGTCGGCCGGCGCGAGGCTCAGGCAGAAGACCGGCGCGATCGCGTCGTAGTAGTCCTCGAACGTCGCGTTCGCGACGGTCGGGAAGCACGCCTGCGCGACGCCCCCGTCGGGCATCTCGCTCTGCGCGCAGGACGTCGCATCGTAGTACGACTGGCACGATGTCGCCGCCTGGTCGGCGTTGTCGAGGCACTGCTGCCACAGGTCGAACGACGTGTCGTCGCTGACCGGGCACTGCGCCGCGCACGCGGTGTCGTCGCAGTCGCTGCGATCCTGCAGCTTCGTCGCGCAGGCCAACCCGGCGGGGTCGGCGAGCTCGATGCACCCGGCGGTGTTCGTCTCGTTCACGAGGAAGGTGCCGCCGCCGAAGCTCGTCTGCACCACCGGGCCGTACGCCGATGCCGTCGACGGGGTCACGAGGCACGCCTCGCACGCGGCATGCGCCGCGTCCGGCATGTTCGTCCAGATGGCGCAGGTCTGCGGCGTCGCCGCCGCGTCCAGGCACTGCGCGTAGTAGTCCGCGATGAGCTGCGCCGAGCACGCGTTCTGGTGAGGGACGGCGTGGACGTAGGCCGGCGGGGTGAAGCTCGCCGCGATGGGCGCCGGGTTGGGGCACACGAGACCTCCGTCCCCTCCGCCGTCGCCCGCATCGGCCCCCGCGTCGCTCCCGGCGTCGGCCGCCCACACCGGCGGCGCCGTCATCGCGCTCGCCACCACCAGCCCCACCGTCCAGCTCCACCGCCGGGATGCCATGGCCTCTCCCCTTATCCGCTGCGCCCGGGGCGCGCATCTCCTTTTTCAGCGCGCGCCGGCGAAGTAGCGGTCCTTCAGCTCGAGGAGGGGAGTCTCGAGGAAGCGGAACGAGAGCGCCGCGCCCCCCACGGTGAGCGCGAAGGCGACGGCGTAGAAGGCCGCGTGGGCGGTCGCCGTATCGCCGAGGTGCGCGCGCCCGACGAGCGCGATGGCGAGGACCATGAGAAACGTGTGGATCATGTAGAAGCCGTACGAGCGCTCGCCGAGCCAGGCGACGGCGCGATGGTCGAGCACCCACGAGCGCCCCGCGCGGTGCGACACGAGCAGCACAACGACGGCGTAGCCGAGCATGGGAAGCTCGGTGATCGGGTCGATGCCGTGGAAGCCCTGGTTCCACCCCGCGAGCCACACGCACCCGTAGAGGAGCGGCCCCACGAGGAGCTGCACCCAGGCCGGCGCGGCGAGGCGCCGCACGCGGTCGCCGTGGTGGAAGGCGACGTACGCGGCCGCGGCGCCGACCGCCATCGCCTCGTAGTGGCACATCTTGGAGAACTCGAGCGCGAGGAACGTCCCGTCCGGCGAGAGGAACCAGGACACGAGCTCGTGGTGGTACTCCACCGCCATGTGGAGCCCCACCTTGAGGCCGACGAGCGCGCCGAAGACCGCGAGCGGGCGGCGCGCGAAGCG
>JBEKGQ010000729.1:0-3967 GCA_050012715.1 Polyangiaceae bacterium | reverse complement strand
CGACGTCTACGTGTCGCCGCTCATCTGGGACGGCACGGACAACATGGTGTTCCGCCCACTGTCGGAGGCCCTCGGCGTCGTGCATCACGGCGAGGCGGTCAACGCGAACAGCCTCGACGAGGTCGCCGACTCGTCGTGGTTCACCAACCGCATCGGCACGCACCTCATGACCACCGAGGAGGTCGTTCGAGGTGCCTGCAAGCCGGCGTTCATCCTCGACCCTGATACCTCGGCCGACGGCACGTGGCTCATCGACCACGGGAAGACCGACGGATCGTCCCCGGGATTCCGCGTGAGCATCCCCGGAAAGGGCAAGTACTTGTTCAAGGGCGAGCCCAAGGATCAACCGGAGCATCCCAGCGCGGCCAGCGTGATCGGCGCGGCCCTCTACGAGGCAGCGGGCTTCAACACGTCGTGCGAGCAGATCGTGTACTTCCGGCCGTCGCTGCTCAAGCTCGCTCCAGGGCTCACTCACAAGGGCAACTTCGGCGCCGATGAGCCCTTCGACCAGAGGGTGGTCGACAAGATCCTGGGGGATTCGCCTCACCGCGGTGGGCTCGTGCGCATGCAGGCTTCGGCCTGGCTCCCGGGCTATCTGCTCGGCCCCTTCGGCTACACCGGAACGCGGCCGGACGACCCGAACGACATCATCCCGCACGACGACCGGCGCGAGCTGCGCGGCGGGCGGCTCTTGGCCGCGTGGCTCGATCACTTCGACGCGCGCGAGCAGAACTCGATGGACAGCTGGGTCGCGGAGTCCCGCCAAGGCAAGGGCAAGCCGGATGCCTCGCCGGGTCATGTCGTCCACTACTACCTCGACACGAGCGATTGCCTCGGGTCCGAGTGGGCGTGGGAGGAGATCACGCGCCGCCTCGGCTACTCGTACATCGCCGACTGGGGAGAGATGGCGCGCGACCTGGTCACGCTGGGTATTCCGACCCGCCCCTGGGATCGGGTCCGCCGCGAGAAGGGACAGGAGAGCTTCGCCTTCTTCAACGTGAAGGACTTCGCGCCCGACGAGTGGAAGAACGAGTACCCGAACGCTGCGTTCAGCCGGATGACCGAGCGGGACGGCGCGTGGATGGCGCGCATCCTGGCCCGCTTCACGCCGGAGATGCTCGAAGCGCTCAGCCGGGCGAGCAACTTCTCGGACTCGCGCAGGAGCGCTTACCTGACGAACGTGCTGCAGGGGCGGCTCGACAGAATTCTCGCGCGGTACCTGACGCGGCTGTCGCCGCTTGCCGACGTGCACGTTGCCGGAACGGATGCCTTGTGCGCAGAAGATCTTGCGAAGACGCGACGCTTGCGGCCGCCGACGGAGTTCCTCTACGAGGCGCGGCTCTCGAACGGTGCCGTGGAGGAGCCGCTCGCCGTCGCGCCGCAGGCCGACGGCACGCTCTGCGTGACGCTGCCCCACGTCGCAGCGGACGGTGGTGCCCGCGACGACGCACCAGAACGCTACGTGCGCATCCGAGTCTCGGACGGCGTGGCACAGGGCCCGCTCGTCGCGCACCTCTACGACCTCGGGCCGACACGAGGCTATCGGCTTGCTGGGCTGGAGCGTCCGCAGCCATGACGTCGGCTCGGAGGCTCCTTTGCGGAGCGATCCTGACGATAGGGGCGACGCTCGGGCGGGTCGCTCACGCGGATCCTACCAAGGTCGAGTGGAGCCAGGACTGGCCCAGGGTCGAGTGGTGGGAGGTGGTCGCCGCGCTCTCGCTGACGGTCGGCGACACGGAGTTCGAGGACCGCGTGCCTCTGCCCAACCATGCCACATGGACACAACCCATTCTCTTCGACACCACGGCTCGCAACCTCTTGCGCGGGCGCACCGCTGCCATCCAGCAGTTTGCCTCGACGTCGACCGACCTCATGTACAAGGCCGGCGCCCTCGTCCCGTTCGTCGTCGACGACTACTTCGCTGCGGCGGCGGTGCACCAGAACGCTGACGTGGGCTGGCAGCTCGCGGCCATCGATTTTCAGTCGTTCGGGATCGCCGGGCTTGTGAGCCTCGCCGCAGAGCACGGGGTTGGTCGTGCGCGCCCGTACACCCTGAGCTGTGACTCGAACAACCAAGTCCTCGACGCGCAGGGCCATCTCATGCAGACGTGCGGGACTGGGAACGACTTCCGTAGCTTCTACAGCGGTCACGCGACCGCGACGGCGACGACGGCTGGTCTGGTCTGCGTGCACCATCAGCATCTGCCGCTCTTCGGCGGGGGCTTCGCCGACCTTGCCCCATGCCTGATCATGATCGGAGTCTCGGCTACGACGGGCGTGCTTCGTGTCGTCTACGACGAGCACTGGGCCTCGGACGTGATGATTGGATGGGCGGACGGAATTCTGTCGGGCTACGTCCTGCCGTCACTGATGCACTTCGGTTTCGGGAGCGGCCGCCCGCTCGGTGAGATCCAGTCCGGATCGCTCGACGCGATACCGACCCTCCTTCCCGTCCAGGGCGGGACGGAGCTCGGCATGTTGGGAATCTTCTAGCGAAGGAGTGCTGATGTTCCATGTGAGGTGGATGGCGACGCTTTGCCTGCTGACTGTTGGTTTGCTGCCCAGGCCGGCCTTCGGCATGGAACCTGTGGCACCCGAGGACGACTTCTGCCGCGGTCACTGGTTCGCGGTCGCGCAGTGCCATGACCGACCCCGTCGGAGCTTCGGTTCATGTTCGGTCTCGACGTCGGGGTGGTCAGGATGAACGAGTCCGGGCCGTTCGGCTTCGGCAACGGGGTTGGGTCCGTTACCCAGGCGGGGCCCTCGTGGGGAGTGCGCGGCGGCGTCGAGCTACTCCCGTGGCTCGCGTTCGAAGCGCGCTACGTGGGCGCGTACGCTGGGCTGCAGTCGTCCGTGAGCCCCGCGGGAACGCTGGGGTTCCTCACCACCGCGGGGGAGGTCGTCGCGCGTTTTACGGCACCTCTTCCATACGTGCACCCCTACGTCCTCGGCGGCGTCGGTTACTACGACGTCGCGCTGACGGGGGGGGACGCCGCCAAGGCAGCGAGCCCTCTGTTCTCCAGCTCGCAGGTCGGCATCCCGCTCGGCGTCGGCCTGGATGTGCCCCTCACCTGGCACGTGAGCCTCGGGGCGGAAGCGACGTACCACTTCCAGCTGGGCGAATCGTTCTCTTCGGTCCAGACGAACGGCATCGACGGGGGCGACCTGTCCACGTTCAACCTCGTCGCCCGGGTGCGTCTCTAGCCTATAGCTTGGCTACGAGGCTGGGCTCGACGCATGGCATTGCTCGTTCATCTGTCCGACCTTCACATGGCCCCCGATGTGCCGGCGCAGTCGGCCATCTTCGACGCGCTGGTGCGCACGCTGGGCCTCGAGCGTCAGGACCGGCCCACGGAACCCGTGGCGATCGTGGTCACCGGGGACGTCTTCGACTCGGCGGAGCGGCCCGCCGGGAAGGCCGCTGAGGCCTTCCTGCGGCTGCATGGCCGGATGGTCGCGGCACTGGGCGGCGAGGCCCCAACCATCGTCCTTCCGGGAAACCACGACCGCCGCCGCTTCGGTCTGCTGGCGCCCCACCGCCGCCGGCTCTTCCAGGCCCTGCACGACGCGGCCGATCCTGGGCAACTGTACGTGGCCGGGTGCGAGCAGCCATTCCTCGCTGAGGTGGTCCCGGGGGCTCTCCACCGCCTCCCCGTGCATGTCATCGCCTACGACTCCACGTACCTGCCGGGCGGGCTCGTCGGCGCCGGGGGCACGCTCCGCCTCGAGGACCTTCTCATGGCGAGCGCTCGACTCCCGGACGACGGTCGC
This sequence comes from Polyangiaceae bacterium, assembly GCA_050012715.1. Taxonomy (GTDB): domain Bacteria; phylum Myxococcota_A; class Polyangia; order Polyangiales; family Polyangiaceae; genus Palsa-1150. Next base: position 196 of record JBEKGQ010000729.1, on the reverse strand, counting down.
CCGGTCCTCATTCTCACGCACCACCATCTGATTCCCACTCCGCTCACCGACGTGAGCCACATCGACTCGGCGGGGACCAACCGCCTCGCACGGTGGGTGGTGCGCACCGTTCTGCCGACGCTGGTGTCCTACGGGGACCGCGAGGAGCTCACGATGACGGCGCTCGGGGCCGGCACGGCGCTGACGACCCTGCACA
>JBEKGQ010000728.1:0-3968 GCA_050012715.1 Polyangiaceae bacterium | reverse complement strand
TACGCCGCGCCAGAGCTCTTCTCGGGGGAGCCGCTGACCGTGCGCGCGGAGGTCTACGCGCTCGGGGCGACGCTGAGCGAGGCGCTGGCGCGCCGTGGCGACGAGCTGGGGGACGATGTTCGCCTCGCCCTGGCGAAGGTGGCCGCGCGCGCGACCGAGCTCGCCGCCGCGTCGCGGTGGCCGAGCGTCGACGAGCTGGGGAGCGCGCTGCGACGCGCGGCGGGCCTCGAGGCGCCCGAGGGCGGCGTGTCGAGCGGCGAGCCGCCGTGGCCGGTGCTGGGCCTCGAGGCGACGTCGCACGCGCTGCTCGAGCGGGTGAAGGCGCTGCCGCCGGGGGGCGCGCTCGCCCTTCGCGGCCAGCGCGGCTCGGGGCGGACGACGCTGGCGCGCCGGCTCGCGTGGACGCTGGGGGTCTCCGGTCGCGCGGTGGCGCTCATCGACGAGCCGGCGTCGCTCGAGCTGGAGCTCGCGCAGCAGCCCACCGGCGAGGGCCTCACCGTCATCGTCGACGACGGGGACGGCCTCGGCAGCGAGGCGCGCGCGGCGGTGGAGCGCGTCGTCGACGCGGGGGCGAGGCTCGTGTGGGTGGGCGAGGACCTGGCGGCGATCGGAGCCACCGGGGAGAGCTTCGCGGTGCCGCCCCTCGACGAGCGCGCGGCGGCCGAGCTCGTGCAGCGGTCCGTCCCCTCGCTGCCGGATGCGCTGCGCGCGTACCTCGTTGCGCGCGTCGGCGGGCGACCCGGGACGCTTCGCGCCGCGGTGCGGCTCCTCGCGGGTCGGGTCGTCGTCTCGAAGGAAGACGTGGACGCCGCCCTCGGAACGACGAGCCGCCCCTCGATGGCGCCCGTGTCGGCGGGGCGCGCCGACACGCTCGAGTCGGTGGAGCGGGCGCTCGAGATGGGCCGCTTCGACGAGGCGTCGCGGGCCCTCGACGACCTCGGCGCGTCGAGGAGCGACGCCGAGGGCGTGCGCGTGGCCATCGGGCGAGCCCGCATCGCCCTCGGGCGCGGCGACACCGCGCACGCCGTCACGGAGCTCGCGCGCGTCGAGGCGCTCGCGCTGAAGGGGCCGTCGAGGCGCGCCTGGCAGGCGGTGCGCACGCGGGCCCACCTCCGGGCCGGGGAGTACGCCGAGGCGGCGCGCCTCGCGCAGGCGGTGGTCGACTCCGACGCGACCGATGCGCTCGCCGCCGACGCGCTGAGCGCGCGCGGCGTCGCCCTCGCCTTCACCGGCGAGGACACGCTCGCCCGCGCCGTCCTCGAGCAGGCGGTGAACGTCGCCCGCGCCAGCGGCGAGCCGCGCGTCGAGGCGGTCGCCCTCGGCTCGGCGGCGATCGCCCACCAGCGCGCCGGGCGCACCGGCGACGCCCGCACCGCCTACGAGGCGTCCCTCGCGGCGGCCGAGCGCGCGCGCGACGCCGCCACCGTCGCTTCCGCGCGCCTCAACCTCGCCGGCCTCGCGCAGGGCGAGGGCGACCTCGCGCAGGCGCTCGTGCACCTCGAGGCCGCGGTCGACATGGGCCGCCGCGCCGGGAGCGGCGCCGCCGTGACGCAGGCGCTCCTCAACCTCGCGAACCTCGACCTCTACCTCGGCCGGTGGGCGCGTGCGCGCGGCTCGATCGACCAGCTCGCCGGCAAGCGGGACGAGCTCTCCCCGGCGGCGCGCGCGCAGCTCCTCGGCCTCGAGGCGGAGCACGCCGCGCGCACCGGCGACTTCGCGCGGGGCGCGCAGCTCTACGAAGAGACGGCGCAGGCCTGGGAGGCGCAGGGTCGCACCCACGACGCGGCCGAGTCCCGCCTCGAGGGCCTGCTCGCCCGGGCCCGCGAGCCGCGCGCCGACGCGGCCGCGATGCGCAAGCAGCTCGACGCGGTCACCGCCGGCATGGGCGCCTCCGGCCTCGGGGAGCACGGCGCCCTCGCGGAGCTCGCCCGCGGCGCCATCGCGCACGTCGCGGGCGACGAGGACGCGGCCCGCAAGGCCCTCGACGCCGCCATCGATCTCGCGCGCAAGGCCGGCCGTCGCGAGTGGGCGTGGCAGGCGCTCGACGCGCGGGCTCGCCTCGCCGCCGCGCAGGGCAGCGTCGCCACCGCGCGCCGCGACACCGAGTCCGCGCTCGCGATGCTCGAGGAGACCGCCGCCAAGCTCCCGCGCGATCTGCGCGAGGTCTTCTGGGACGATCCGCGGAGGCGCGCCCTCCGCCAGGCCCACACCTCCACCGTCATCGCGCCGTCCATGGTGCCGACGATGACCGGCCCGGCGACCTCGTCGCGACGCGTCGGCGCCATGGGCGGGAGCACCTCGCTCTTCACCGGCCCTCGCCTCGCCGAGGACCGCCTCGAGCGCATCCTCGAGATCACCCGCGAGCTCGCCACCGAGCACGACGTGCCGCGCCTCCTCCAGCGCGTGACCGACCACGCGGTGGCGCTCCTCGGCGCCGAGCGCGGCTTCGTGGTGCTCATGGGCGAGGCCGGGGAGCTCGAGGCGCAGGCGGCGCGCGTCCGCTCGGGGCAGGACGAGCCGCACGCCCGCTTCTCCCGTTCCGTCGCCGACCGCGTCGTCGAGACCGGCGAGCCGGTGGTCACCATCAGCGCGCGCGACGACGAGCGGCTCGCCGAGGCGGTGAGCGTCCACCAGCTCATGATCCAGTCGATCGCGTGCGTGCCCATCCGCGGCGCGCCGCCGCTGGGGCGCACCATCGGCGTGCTCTACGTGGAGACGCGCCTCCGCCCCGGGGTACGCTTCGAGCAGGAGCTGCCGACGCTGGCGGCCTTCGCCGACCAGGCCGCCATCGCGATCGAGAACGCGCGCCTCCTCGCCGAGAACCGCGAGCGCGCCGACGCCCTCGCCCGAGCCAACGTGGAGCTCGCGGCCGCGCGCGACGAGCTCGCCCGCCTCCTCGGCAAGCGCACCGAGCAGCTCGCCGAGGCACGTCGCGACCTGAAGCAGGTGCGCGCCGAGCTGCGGAGCCACTTCGGCTATGCGGGGCTCGTCGGGACGAGCGGGTCGATGCGCCGGGTCTACGCGCTCATCGAGCGCATCAAGGACACGGACATCCCGGTCCTCATCACGGGCGAGAGCGGCACGGGCAAGGAGATGGTGGCCCGCGCCGTCCACAACGCGGGACCGCGCGGGAAGAAGCCCTTCCTCGGCGTGAACTGCGGCGCCATCCCGGCGAACCTCCTCGAGTCGGAGCTCTTCGGCAGCATGCGCGGCGCCTTCACCGGCGCAGACCGGGACCGGCGCGGCCTCTTTCAGGAGGCGGACGGCGGCACGCTGCTGCTCGACGAGATCGGCGAGATGCCGCAGAAGATGCAGTCGGGCCTCCTGCGCGTGCTGCAGGAGAAGACGGTGCGCCCCGTCGGCGGCACGAACGAGGACCCGGTCGACGTCCGCGTCATCGCCGCGACGAACCGCGACCTCGCGCAGATGGTCGCGGAGGGGACGTTCCGCGAGGATCTCTTCTACCGCCTCCACGTCGTCGAGATGCACGTGCCGCCGCTCCGCGAGCGGGTCGACGACATCCCGCCGCTCATCGACCACTTTCTCTCGATCTTCGCCGCGCGCTACCGGCGGGATCGCAAGACCATGTCGCGGGACGCCCTCCGCAAGCTCTGCGCGTACCCGTGGCCGGGCAACGTGCGGCAGCTCGAGCATGTGCTGCTGAGCGCCTGGCTCATGAGCGACAAGGCCGACATCCCCGCGGAGGACGTGGAGCTCCCCGCGCCGCTCCACCTCACGCCGCACATCGCCGGCCGGTCCGTCCCGCCCAGCGAGTCGCGGACGCGCACCGTCATGTCGCCCGCACAGCCCGCCGCGCACGCGACCAGCCAGAGCGAGTTCAAGGCGGCCGAGCGCGAGCGCATCCTCAGCGCGCTGACCGCCTGCAACTGGAACCGCCTCGCCGCGGCGAAGATGATCGGCGTCCCCCGGCGAACTTTCTACCGGAGGCTCAAGGAGTTCGGGATCCT
>JBEKGQ010000727.1:0-3968 GCA_050012715.1 Polyangiaceae bacterium | reverse complement strand
GCAGGGTCGGCTCCTTGAGCTTCCCGATCGACCTGTGCGAGGAGCGCTTCGTGGTGCCGGGCCTGCTCCGAAGGGTGATGGCCTCGGATCCGTCGTACCTGGAGCCCTGATTGGCGTGAAAAGCATCGGGCATGCCGCGTCCTGCCGGCGCTCGCCCGGGCGAGCGCGGGAGGCGGCGTAGAGCGGTCCGAGGCGTCGTCGTCGTCGTCCCCGCGTGTCATCCTTGCGGTCGCGTGGCGCGTGGACACGGCGGCGCCCCAGCGTAGTACGCTGTCCCCGTGACGCCGCGCACGAAGAAGCGCCTCCGGAACGCCGCGCTGGCCTTGCTCGGGACGCTGATCGTCCTGGGCGGGCTGGGATACTTCATGGTTCACCGCGCCATCGCCACGCGCGGACCGGGGGAGCTGCAGGGCGGCATCGCGGCGGACTTCGCGCTCCCCGACGCGACCGGCCAGACGGCGACCCTCGCGGGCCTGACCGCGAGAGGGCCCGCGGTGGTCGTCTTCTACCGCGGCTTCTGGTGACCCTTCTGCCGCCGCCAGCTCGGTGAGCTGGAGACCATCCGCCCGCAGCTCGAGGCCCTCGGCGCCTCGATGGTGGCCATCAGCGTCGACCCCGCGGCCGATTCGTCGAAGCTCGCCGCCGAGCTCGGGCTTCACTATCCGCTGCTGAGCGACGCGGACCTCCGCACGGCGTCCATGTACGGCGTGGCGATGCAAGGCCGGGACATCGCGGTCCCGTCGGTCTTCGTCGTCCGCCGCGACCGGACGATCGCGTGGAAGAAGGTCGGCGAGGACATGACGGACCGGCCGTCGGCGGGCGAGGTTCTGGCGCAGGCGCGCCAGGCCGCCGCGGCCGGGCGATAGGCGGGACCGGTCTCCCCGAGCCGCTCAAGGCAACCCCGCCAGCCCGAGCCAGCGCCCCTCCGCGCTCGGCAGGAAGCCCTTCGCCCGCGTGCTCGCGACGACCACCTGGTCCTCGTACCAGAGCGGCAGCCAGTGCATCGCCTCGCGCTCCCGCGCCTCGACCCGGGCGTAGAGGGCCTTCCGCACCGCGGGCTCCGCCTCGCGGTCGCCCTCGTCGAGCAGCGCGTCGAGCTCCGCGTCGTGCACGCGCCCGCGGTTCGCGCCCTCGGGCGGCACGAAGGCGCCGCCCAGGAACCGCCGCAGCACGTTGGGCTCGGTCATCTCCGGGAGCTGGAGGACGGCGAGGTCGAAGTCGCCGCCGTTGAGGCGCGCGATCATCGTCGCCAGCTCGAGGGGCACCACGTCGACCGCCACTCCCACGTCGCCGAGCTCCTGCGCGAGGAACCGGGCGATGTCGCCGCGCAGCCGCTCGGTCGACGTGAGCAGCGTGAGGTGCAGCCGGGCCGCGTGCGCTTCCGCGAGGAGCCCGCGCGCCGCCGCCGGGTCGAACGGGAGCAGCGGCGTGTCGGTGTGCGACCAGTGGGCGGGCGCGATGAGGCCCGAGGCCGGCTGCGCGCGGCCGTCGAAGAGGCTCGCGCAGATCGTGGCGCGGTCGACGGCGAGCGAGAGGGCCCGCCGGACGCGCGCGTCGTCGAGCGGAGGGTGCTGCTCGGCGACGACGACGTAGGTGAGGTTGGCCCCGCGGCGGGACGCGACGGTGAGCCCGGGCTGCGCGGCCAGCGCGGGGAGCAGCGTCGGGGACACGAGGTTCACGGCGATGTCGGCGCGCCCGGCCTCGAGCCGGAGGGCGCGCGCGTTCTCGTCGTGGACGGTGCGGAGCTCGACGGCGTGGGCGGGGCGGGGGAGGGCCCCGCCGTCGGCGGGCACGAGCAGGACGTCGCCGCGCGCGGCGCGGGCCACGGTGTAAGGGCCGAGGCCGTCGAGGGTGCCGTCGGGGGCGGGCGGGGACGCGGCCTGGTCGGCGCGCAGGATGGGGAGCTCGAGGTCGGTGAGGAGCGTCCCGTGCGGGCGAGACAGGCGCACGAGGACGGTGTACGGGCCCGCCTCGCGCGCGTCGGCGATGGCGGCGACCACGCTGGCGTGGCGGGACGCCACGGCGGGCGAAGCGAAGGCCTGCAGTGTGGCCACCACGTCGGCCGCCCGGAGCGGGGCCCCCGAGTGGAAGCGCACGTCCTCGCGGAGGTCGACCTCGAGCGTCAGCGGGTCGAGCCACCGCAGGGCCCGGGCGAGGTACGGCGTGGGGGCGAGGGTGTCCGGATCGAGCCGGACGAGGCCCGCGTGGACGAGGCGGGTCGCCCGCATGCCCACCGCGTCGGTCACGTAGCGGGGATCCAGCGTCTCCGGGTCGCTCATGACGAGCATTTCCACGGGGCGGTCCACCGCGTCGCTTCCGTGCCGGCCGCAGCCTGCGGCGGGCCCCCCCAGCCCTGCGGTCAGGAGCGCTAGGCAGAACGCGCGCGCCGTTCTAAAGCGTTCTCCCACCGTGAAGCGCGCCGCCGGCCTCCCCCCGCTCGCCCTGCTGGCCGCGCTTCTCCTGGCCGCGCCCGACGTTCTCCCCGATCCGCCGCCCGCCGCCGTGGGGGCCTCGGTCCCCGCCGCGTCGCAGGCGGACAAGGTCCCCGAGCTCGACGCGGCGGCGCACGCCATCGCCTCGGACCGCGCGCTGGAGGGGGGGGCCATCGGGATCGCGGTGCTCGACGTGGAGTCGGGGAAGCTCCTGGCGTCGGTCAACGAGCACCTCGCGCTGAACCCCGCATCCAACGCCAAGCTATACACGGCGGCCGCCGCCCTCGCGACGCTCCACGGCGAGCACCGCTACGAGACGACGCTGACCGGGCGCCTCGACGGGGACGCGGTCGCGGGCCCGCTCGCGATCCGCGGCTTCGGGGACCCGTCGCTCTCGACCGCCGATCTCTGGGACATGGTGCAGGACCTCAAGGGCTTCGGCGTGAAGCGCGTCGACGGGGACGTCGTGGTGGATCAGCGCTTCTTCGACGAGCAGACGACGCCGCCCGCGTTCGAGCAGCAGCCGAACGAGTGGGCCGGCTTCCGCGCGCCGGTCAGCGCGGTGGCGCTCGACGAGAATTGCGTGACGATGACGGTGCGCCCGGGGTCGGTGGGGGCCAACGCGCGGGTCGAGTTCTCGCCGCCGGGGTTCGTCGATTCGGAGGGCGCGATCCGCACCGCCGAGGGCGGCGGCGCCGACACGGTGGACCTGGCGCTCGCCGGCAACGGCGCGCGGATGTCGGCGAAGGTGAGCGGCGCCATCGCGGGGGACTCGCGCGTCGTGCGGTACACCCGGCGCGCGGAGGACCCGAGGCTGCTCGCGGGCTACGCGCTGAAGGCGCTGCTCGAGAAGGCGGGCGTCGAGGTGAAGGGCGACGTGAAGCTCGGCACGGCGCGCGGTCATACGCTGGCCAAGCACCTGTCGGCGCCGCTCTCGTCGCTCCTCTATGCGCTCGGCAAGCAGAGCGACAACTTCTACGCGGAGATGATCTTCAAGACGCTCGGCGGCGAGGGCAAGGCCCACCCCGCGAAGAGCGTCGACTCGGCCGAGGTGGTGACGAAGGTGCTCGAGCGCGCCGGCGCCCTCGATACGGGCGTCGTCATCAAGAACGGCTCGGGGCTCTTCGACGCGAACCGCGTCACCGCGTTCAGCACCGCCATGCTGCTCCGCTGGGCGTGGCGCGATCCGGGCGTCCAGCCGGAGTACGCGGCCCAGCTCTCGGTCGGCGGCGTCGACGGCACGCTCCACAAGCGCTTCCACCAGGAGCTCACGCGCCGCCGCGTGCGCGCGAAGACCGGGACGCTCGACGACGTGATCACCCTCTCGGGTTACGTCCTCCGCGACGGCGGCCGTGGGCCGCTCGCGTTCTCCATCCTGTTCAACCACGTCGGCGGCAAGCAGGACGGCGCGCGCCACGCCGCCGACAAGCTGGTGGAGCTCGTCGCGCGCTACGCCGCGCACCACTGAAGCGCCCCCGACTACTGGAGGCGAAGGATCCCCTCGTACGCCCCGTGGGCCGGGTCGAAGCCGCTGCC
>JBEKGQ010000726.1:0-3973 GCA_050012715.1 Polyangiaceae bacterium | reverse complement strand
AACGACGCCGGGGTCCTCGGCGAGGCGAACGACGTCACGGTCGCCAACATCGAGCACAAGATGGGGATCAACGGCTCGGCGACGTGCATCCTCAACTTCGGCGACGCGGGGAAATGCATCGGCTGGCCGGTGGGCGGCGACAGCAAGCTGAACCAGGGCATGCCGCAGATGTTCAAGCTGATGAACAGCGCGCGCATCGCGGTGGGCGTGCAGGGCATCAGCGTCGCGTCGAGCGCGTTCCTCAACGCGCTCGAGTACGCCAAGGAGCGGAAGCAGGGCTCGGCCATCACGCACTGGAAGGACGCGACCGCTCCCCGCGTGCCCATCATGGAGCACGCGGACGTGCGCCGGATGCTGCTCGACATGAAGGCGCGCGTGGAGGGCATCCGCGCGCTCGCGGTGAAGCTCGCGCGGCACCAGGACAGCGTGCGCGCGCTCCAGGGCAAGGACGAGCAGAAGGTCGCCTTCCACCAGGGCCAGGTCGACCTCCTCGTGCCGCTCGTGAAGGCGTACGGGAGCGACCAGGGCTTCCGCGTGTGCGAGACCGCGATCCAGACGTACGGCGGCGCCGGCTACACCCGCGACTACCCGGTGGAGCAGTACTGCCGGGACGCGAAGATCTTCAGCATCTACGAGGGCACGAACCACATCCAGGCGATGGACCTCGTCGGCCGCAAGCTCGGCCAGGCCGGCGGCGCGAACCTGCAGGCGTTCCTCGCGGACATCACCCAGTTCGTCCAGAAGCACGGCAGCGACCCGACGATCGGCGCGGCGGTGAAGACGCTCGGGCTCGCCCAGGAGGCGCTCGGCGGATGCGCGATGCGCCTCCTCATGTGGTTCCAGACCGGCAAGCTGGCGATGGTCCCCCTCCACGCGAACCGCTATCTCGAGATGATGTCCGAGACGACGGTGGCCTGGCTGCTGCTCGAGGGCGCGGCCATCGCGCTGGAGAAGAAGAAGACCGTGGCGGCCGGGCACCCGGACATCGCGTTCTACGAGGGCAAGGTCGCCGCGGCGCTGTTCTTCGCGAGGAACGTGCTGCCCGGGGTCGAGCTCAAGGGCCGGCTGATGGCGGAGGAGGACACGACGCCGGTCGACCTCCAGGACGCGGCGTTCGCTACAGTGTGAGGGATGAAGCTCGTCGCGGTCGTCTCGGTCCTCGCGTTCGCCGCGACGGGGTGTCGGTCGAAGGTGGCCTCGCTGCGCGACGCGCTGCTCGACGAGGACGGGGCGCGCGCGGCCGGGGTCGTCGAGGCGCCGGGGTGCGTCGACCGGAGCTGCCTGGATGCGATCGCGAAGGGACTCGGCGCGCGGCACGGGTTCGACTCGAACGACCCCGACCAGGCGTCGGCGGGGGCGGTCGCGCTGGTGCTCGCGCGCGACCACCGCGGTGACCTCGTGCCCGACGCGGACCGGTGGGTCGCGGCCCTGACGGAGGCGCGTGGCTTCGGCGCGGACGCGCTGCGGCTGGCGGTGGCGCAGGGGATGGCGGCGATGGCGCCGCGCCTCGGCAAGCGCCTCGACGACGACGCGGAGGCCACGAAGGTCGTCCACGACGCCGCCGGCGTGCTCCCGGGCTCGTGCGAGACGTACGCGCTCCTCGGGACGACCGCGATCGAGGCGCTGCCGCCCGCGAAACGCCCGGACCATTCGCCGTGCGTGCAGCGCGATCTCGAGCGGAAGGACGGACCGGGCGCGCGGTACGGCTTCGGCCTGTGGCGAGCCGCCGCGGCGCTCGTGGCGCTGTGGAAGGACGACGCGCGGGCGCTGCGGAGCGGACTGCCCTACGCCGACGAGGGGGTGCGGGGCGAGCTGGAGAAGGAGCTCGCGGTGATCGAAGCGGCGACGGCGAAGATCGAGCTGAAGAGGGTCGACGGGGGCGCAGCGTGGGACAACGACGTGGCACGAGCGCACGCGGGCGTCGTACCGGGGATGCCGGTGCCCGCGGCGGTCTCGGCGGCGCCCGCACCGTCGAAGGCGCCCTAGCGGAGTCGCGAGCGACGGCAGGCGCGCTCGGGTCTCCTTGACCTGACGGACGCCGGACGCTAGAAGCTCCTGCTTCACGATTCCGGCTTAGCTCAGTTGGTAGAGCAGGCGGCTGTTAACCGCCGGGTCGCAGGTTCGAGTCCTGCAGCCGGAGCTGACAATCACGCGAGCAGTCGCGCGGTTGCGTTGCTCGTCGCACACGGCACCCTCCTCGCTCGCGGACGAAACGTCATGGCCCGTGACGGTTCCCGCCCCATGGGCCTCCTCCTCGGGGTGCGAATCGTCGCGCGTCGGCGCCTCAACGAGAGCCCGGAAGGCGTGGGAGCGCCGCATCGGCGATCATGCCGCATGGCGGCGGTACGCATGATGTATCGGCCGTGCACGCGCGGCTCAGCGACGAAGATCTCGACGTCGGTGACCTCGCCCGTCGTCGCGTCGACGATCCGCGCCTTCTTCCCCGAGTAGTCGAAGAAGCCCATGTCGCCCGCGATGTGCACCTGCCGCATCACCAGCCCACGGCGGCCGAGCCACTCGCGGTACCGCTCGCAAAACATCGTGTACCGAAGCCCCGCGGGGTACCTCTCCAGGTACTCGTGATGCAAGAGCTCCAGCGTCACGCCGGGTCGATGCCGCTCGCGATGGATCCACGTGCAGTCCGGCTCCGGCCGTGCCGCCGCGGCCTCGACGCTCGGGTACATCAGGGCCTCGAGCTGGTGGTCGTCGAGCGTCTGCGCCGCCTCCCACGTCAGTTCCGCTGCGGCAGCGCGGGCCAGCGCCTTGCTCACCGCGCCCACGCTCACGCCGACGGACACGCCCACCTTACGGTCCGCTTCAGCAGCCACTTCTGGCGCAGGATCTCTCGGGTGTTGCGCATCGACAGTCTCTCCGTGGGCATGCGCCCCGGAGTGCACCGGGGCGGGCTCTGCCACCACGACCATCGGCGCTTCGCTCAGCGGCCCGTGACCACCCTTCCGGGCGTGTTCACGATGCCGATCCGCGTGTTCACGATGCCGATCCCGCTGTTCACGATGCGCCGATCTTGGCGTTCACGATGCCCCGATCCGCGCGTTCACCATCGGCCGAAACCCGCATTCCTCGTTTCGCAAGGCACCAGGGCGCGTGCTTCGCGTCGTGTCCCGCGAAGAACCCGACCGCCTGCTTCGAGACGTGGGGTTGCGGCTGGTGGAGCTACGCGATCGGCGCGGATGGTCCCGCGAGGACTTCGCGGAGCGTCTCGGGATGAGTGTCCGCTACGTCGGGCGCATCGAGCGCGGTCGCCAGAACCTCACCGTTCATCAGCTCGCGTGGCTGGCGAATCATCTCGGCGTACGCGTCGCGGATCTGTTTGCTGCACCGGGCATCGAGGCGATCCGCGCGGGCCGACCGCCGAAGACGCATACTCCGCGGCGTCGCGCGAAGCCCTGACGCTACGACGAGGCGTCCAGCCTGCACAGCCAAGGTGACGACGACAGCGGGCGAGGGGGTCAAGGCTCCTGCCTCCGCCGCAGATCATCCAGTCGGCCGAGAAGCGCGCGCGTTTCCGCCCGGAGGGCCTCGGCACGAGCCTCGTCGCCGCGATCCTCGGCAACGGCGAGCCGCTCCGCTAGGACGCCGAGTTCGTGGAGCAACGTGTCCTCGGGCAAACGCCCGATGGGGAGCATCATGCTGGTCTCGGCGGCGGGGCATCGTCCGCCAGCAGGTGAACGTTCAAACGCGTCAGCTCCGTCGTCGCGTGCTCCACTTCCGCGCCGCTCGCGAAACGCAGCGTCGGCACGGGGCGGAGCCCCCACAGCCGCGCCGTCTTGTTGAGCCGCGCCGCTCGGTCGAGCAAATCAGTGCTTGTCATCGCTCATTGCTCTCCGCTCCACCGGGAGCATTGAGCCAAGCGGCCTAAGACACTAACGGTTTTAGCTACTTGTAGGGGACCGGAGTTGGTTCCCTATTCTCGATGCGCGAGGACTTGAGGTCCTCCTTGTGGGCTTTCTCG
>JBEKGQ010000725.1:0-3979 GCA_050012715.1 Polyangiaceae bacterium | reverse complement strand
CCGTAGTACCGCTCCGGCAAGCGTAGTAGGGAGACGACCGATGATCCCCCTGACGATGAGCGCGCCCGGCAAGTACGCCCTCAGCACCGAGCTGATGACCTGGCTCATCGACCGGGTCGGCGAGGCACGCGGCGAGCCGATCTTCCTCACCGGGGCGGGTGACGCCTTCAGCGCGGGCCTGAACCTGAAGGAGGTGGCCCGCCTCGACGCCGAGGGGATGACGCGCTTCCTGGGCACGCTCGAGCGCATGGTGGAGGCGATCTTCCACTACCCGGGGCCGGTCGTGGCGTGGATCAACGGTCACGCCATCGCCGGCGGGTGCATCGTGGCCCTCGCCTGCGACCATCGGCTGATGACGGCGCAGCCGAAGGCGCGCATCGGGCTGAACGAGGTCCCGCTGGGGCTCCGCTTCCCGCCGAAGACCTGGCACCTGGTCGAGCGCCGCGTGCCGTCCCATGCCATCGAACGGGTCGTGCTCGAGGGGGGGCTCTACCCGCCGGAGACGGCGCTGCGCCTCGGGCTCGTCGACGAGGTGGTCGCCGGGGAGGACGAGGCGCGCGCGTACGCCGACCGGATTGCGGCGCTCCCGGCCGCGGCCTACGCGGCGGCGAAGAAGGCGCTGCGCGATGGAAGGCTGGACGTCGATGCCGACGAGGAGCGCCAGTTCCGGGAGGCCGTCCTTCCCGCGTGGGTGACCCCCGAGCTCAAGGCGCGCCTCGCGGCCGTGCTCGCGCGCTGAGCCCCGAGGGCGCGGTCCGCGTCACTTGTGCGTGCAGAGGACGTCGTCGGCGTCGCGCGTGCTCTGGAGGCACTGCAGCGCGTGATCGGCGCAGCGGACGACGAGGACCCCGTGCGTGAAGAGCGTGGTGAGGGAGGCCCCGGTGGACCGGGCGATGAGCTGCTTCGGCAGGGTCGCGTCGCATCCCTTCTCGAGGATCACGTCGATGCGCCGGCCGTTGCCGACGATGTCCGGCTTTCCCGCGCCGCGGAGGGACGCGGCGATCGTCTTCGCGTACGCCGGGTCCTCGACGGGGTCACCGGGCTGCGCCGCCTGCATGGCCTCCATGTACTGGATGGCCTGGAGCTGTACGTCGACGGGCATCGTGATCGTGACCGTCGGGCTCGAGGTGGGCACGGGCCGCGGGGGCATGTGGCGACCCGCGTCCACGCCCACGCCCGCGTCCACGCCCACGCCCACGCCCACGCCCACGCCCACGCCCACGCCCACGCCCGCGCCCACGCCCACGCCCACGCCCGTACCCGCATCGACCTCGGCCTGCGGTCCGCTCTTGTCGCACGCGGCGAGCGCGGTCGCGCCGCAGACACCGAGGAGCAATAGGCGACGCCTCATGGGCCGATTCTGATACGACACGAGTCCGTGCGGAAGGTCGGCGTCGCGATGGCGTGCGTCCTCGGGGCGGCGGGCCTCGTCGCGGGTCGCGCCCGGGGCGACGACGCCGGCGCGGGGGCTCCCACCCGAGCGACGATGACGTGCGAGCGCGTCGACGCGCCCGGGCGCGTCCGGTGCGACGTCGAGGCGCGCGTGGCGCCCGGGGAGTCGATCACGTGGGGGGACGTCGTCCTCACGAAGACGCCGGCCTTCGTCGGGGCGCTGCGCGGCCGCATCGGGCCGCACGACGCGACCACGCACGACGCCGAGGTCTGGCGCTGGGCGCTGGCCCTCGTCGCGAGGGAGAAGGGCAGCGGCGACGTCGAGGGCACCGTGCGCGTCGTCGTGTGCAAGGGCGACGCGTGCCAGCCGCGGGAGGTCGCGGTGACGGCAAGAGTCGTGGTCGGCGAATAGCGGCGGGCGACTTGCGCGCCGATGATTGTGAGTCTACAATCATTGTGAATGAACAACCATGTGACGGCGGCGCCGCCCGCCGCCTCCCACCGGTACGTCATCCTCGCGACGTGCTGCCTCAGCCTCCTGCTCGTGACGATGGACGTCACCATCGTGAACGTCGCGCTCCCGGCGATCCGGCGGGATCTCGGGGCGACGGTCAGCGGGCTCCAGTGGTCGATCGACGGGTACACCGTGGTCGTGGCCTGCTTCCTCATGCTCGCCGGGTCCCTGGCCGACCGGCACGGACGCCGGCGGACGTTCCAGGCCGGGCTCGCGCTCTTCTGCACCGGCTCGCTGCTCTGCAGCCTCGCGCCCACGACCGGCGCGCTCGTGGCCTTCCGCGTCGTCCAGGCGCTCGGCGGGGCCATGCTCAACCCGGTCGCGATGTCGATCATCGTCAATACGTTCACCGACCCGCGGGAGCGGGCCCGCGCGATCGGGGTGTGGGGCGCGGTCTTCGGGATCTCGATGGCGGTCGGGCCGGTGGTCGGCGGGTTTCTCACCGAGCACGTCGGGTGGCGATCGATCTTCTGGATCAACGTCCCCATCGGCCTCACCGCGATCGCGCTGACCGTCCGCTTCGTCCCCGAATCGCGGGCGGCCCGGGTGCGGCGCGTCGATCCAGTGGGGCAGCTGCTCGTCGTGACCGCGCTGGCGTCCCTCACCTCGGGCGTCATCGACGGGCGGCGCCTCGGCTGGTCGTCGCCGTTCATCCTGCTCGCCTTCGCGCTCGCCGCGGGGGCCGTCGTCGCGCTCGTCGCGTACGAGCGGCGCCGGGTCGACCCCCTCATCGACCTCCGGTTCTTCCGCAGCCTGCCGTTCGCCTCCGCCACGCTCACCGCCGTCATCGCCTTCGCGAGCTTCAGCGGCTTCCTCTTCCTCAACTCGCTCTACCTGCAGGAGTCGCGCGGGCTCGGGCCGTCCCAGGCTGGCCTCTGCACGCTGCCCATCGCGGTGTCGCTGATGGTCTGCTCGCCGATCTCCGGGCGCCTCGTCGGCGCGGGCCACGTCCGCCTCGCGCTCGTCGTGGCGGGAGCCGCGATCGCCACCGCCGCGCTGCTGCTCGTGGACCTGCAGCAGGACACACCGATCCTGAAGCTCGTGGTCGCGTATGGCGTCTTCGGGGTCGGGATGGGGATGGTCAACGCGCCGATCACGAACACCGCGGTCTCGGGAATGCCGCGCTCGCAGGCGGGCGTGGCCGCCGCGACGGCGTCGACGAGCCGGCAGGTCGGCGCATCCCTCGGCGTCGCCATCGCCGGGACGCTGGCGGGTGCCGGCATCCGCGTCGCGCACAGCCCGACGTTCGCGGCGTCGACCCACCCGGTGTTCTGGCTGACGGTCGGCTACGGCACCGCGATCGTGGCCCTGGGTGTGCTCTCGACCGGCGCCCGGGCACGGGCGAGCGCCCTGCGGGTGGCGCCTCTGCTGGACGAGGCCCCGCCCGGTCCTACGGCGACGAGCGGGGCGAAGATGGCGACGGTGGGCCCGTGACCGGTGAGGAGAGCGACATCGATCGGGTCTGGCGGGCCATCGTGGCGCTGGTCATGGACACGCGCGGCGACTGGCGACGCAAGGTGTCCGAGGCCACGGGCTTGCCGTTCACGCGGACGCGCGCGCTCCGGCGGCTCGCGGCCGGTCCGCTGACGTTGCGGGTGCTGGCCGAGTCGCTCGGCACGGATGCCCCGGCGGCCACGGTGGCGGTGAACGACCTCGAGCAGCGGGGGCTGGTCACCCGCTGCGAGCACCCGGAGGACCGGCGCGCGAAGCTCGTGTCGCTCACGCCGGCCGGACGGGCCAAGCTCCGCGCGGAGAAGAGCGTGAGCGATCGTGCGCCCGAGCCGCTGGCGTCGCTTTCGCCCGAGGACGTGAAGGTGCTCGCGAGGATCTTCGAGGGCCCGACGGGGAAGGGTGGGCGCGGGCGGAAGGCGCGGTCGGCCAAAGGGGCCTGACGCCGGCCCCGCCCCGACAAACTTGGCCGCCCCGGCGCACCTGCGGCGTAGTGGCCGGGTGATGCAGCTCCCGGGGCGCCTCAAGTCGACCACCCTCGGCGATCTGCTGGGCGCGCTCCATCGCGAGGCATCGACCGGGACGCTGGAGCTCGTGGAGGATCGGGGCCGCACCCACCGCGTG
>JBEKGQ010000724.1:0-3984 GCA_050012715.1 Polyangiaceae bacterium | reverse complement strand
GTCGTACCGGACGACGTGTTCGACGACCTCCGCGCTCGCCGGCCGCGCGTCGCGGTCGCGCTCGTGCGCATGCTGGCCGAGCGCCTCGCCGGGGCCGAGCGCGCGGTCGACACGCTGCTGGCTTCCCCCAAGGACGCCGCGAAGGCCGCGGCGAAGGCGCAGGTGAAGCAAGGACGCGGCTCGATCGCCCGTGCGTGGCGCGAGCTCGTCGTCGGCCACGCCAAGGATCTCTCCTTTCTCACGTTCGCCGCCTTCGTGACGACGCTCCTCCTCGTCCGCGCCGGCGTGTACCTCGCCTTCCGCTTCGACGTCGCGCCGTTCGGCGTCCTCCGCACCGCGTACATGTCCGGCTTCGCTCTCCTCGGCCTCAGCGCGGCGGCGGCGCTCCTCACGTTCCGCCCCGGCTGGCGCCGCGCCATCGCGCTCGCCTACGGCGTCGCGGTCGCGCTCATCCTCAACGAGCTCGGCGTCACCCTCGCCTTCGACATCTTCTACAAGGACATCCACACCCCGGACCCGAACGTCCCGTTCGACGTGGAGGATCTCTACCGGCGCACCGAGGGCGTGCGCGGCGTGCTCATCGCGCTCGCCGTGCTCGTGCAGGCGGCCTACTTGCGGCCCTTCTGGCGGCGCGCGGCGTTCGTGCTGCGGACGCGGCTGCGGCGCATCGGGTCGCGCGCGCCGACGGCGGGGCCGGGGTAGCCCATGGCGTCGCGCGCGTGCGTCTTCTGCGAGATCGTGGCCGGCCGCGCCCCGGCGCACTTCGTCCTCGAAGAGGCCGCGTGCGTCGCCTTCCTCTGGCCGCGGCAGAAGTACGGGAGCGACGAGCTGGCGGCGGCGATCGCCGCGCGCGTCCGGGCGGCGGTGACGCCCGATGGACGTGGAGACGCCGGTTGACGATGCCCCCGGACGAGCCTCCCGCGCCGACCTCGACGAAGCAGATCGTCCTGGGCCTCGCCCTCATGGTGGCCTTCATCGCCGGCGTCTTCGGGCTCATCGGCCTTCTCTTGCTGCCCACGTGGTACGCGGACAGGTCGGCGACTGCCTTCCTCGCCGCGGTGCACGACGGACGCGTGGTGGACGCGAGCAAGCTGGTCGCGCCGGAGCTCTCTCCGTATCTCCGTGTCCTCTCGCCGGACGCTCCGCGCGAGCTCCTCGAGAGCGACCGCGGGCGCACGATCCTCCGGATGCGTGCCTCGCGCGACACCGAGGAGATCGGCGGCTACGGCGGCACGTTCTCGGCGCTGTGCGGCGAGGTGAAGCTGGAGGGAGACCGGGGAACCTTCATCGTCGAGACGAGCGCGTGGATCGTGCTGCACAAGGTGGACGGCGAGTGGCTGGTGGCCGACCTCGGGAGCTCCGCGACGCGGCCGACGCGGTGCGAGTCGGATCCGGAGTGAGCGGTCGATTCCGCGTCGCCCGACGGCTCCGGCGCCCGCGCCCCCGCGACGATGGCCTACTGAAGCGTCACGGTGCTCGGCGGCGCCATCCCTCGCGAAACGTTCGGGGGCGGCGTCATGCACTTGCCGGGACCGGCGCAGGTCGTGCCGTCGGGGCAGCAAGTCCCGTCGGCGCACAGGACGGGGAAGCCGTCGGGGCATTTCTTCTGCTCGACGAAGCACTGACCGATGGCGCAACGCCAATTTGCCGGACAGCAGTGACTCCCGCACGCCTTCGGCATGTCCGTCGGGCATCGCGGGCTGGCCCTCTCGGATAGCGGCGCGGTTGCCGGCGCAGCACCGGGCACCTCGGCGCCTCCGCACCCGAGGGTCGCGCGGAGCATGAGCGTGACGATGCACGTCCAGAGGACCTCCCGAGGTCGACCCCGCCGTCGAGGTGCGTGCAACGCAGCGCTCACCGCCGGCGCTACCGTGGCTCGAGCCCCACGTGCCGCTCGAGTCGCTCCACTCGGCCACGCAGGACCTCGCGGTCCAGGCGGTGCTCGTCGCGCCAGTCGTGGACCACCAGCGTCAGCTCGCGCACGTCGCGCGCGAGCTCGGTCAGCGACGTCCCGAGGCGGACATCACGCTCGACGGAGGCGCGGTGCACCCGATCGATGTCTCCACGCAGGCCGGACACCTCCGCTTTCAGCCCAGAGACTTCGGACCTGAGCTCGGTCCTGAGCCCACCCACCTCCGTCCTCAGCCCACCCACCTCGGCCTTGAGCTCCGTCCGGAGGCCTTCGAGCCGCTCGTTGGTGGCGTTGACGCGCCCGTTGAGCGTCTTCATCTCGCCCCAGATGGCCCGGAGAACCTCGAGCTGCTCATCCATGAGACACCTCCATGATAGCGCGGTCGCGGTTCACGGTGCGTGCCAGGCTTGGCGGCGGGATTTTCCCCTGGTTTTCGCGGGAGGTCGACTGTCCGCGACGGAGATCCGGGTGTCCCTGGAGGTAGTGGCCGGATTTGAAACCCCGCGCGGCGCGGTCGATGCCCACGATGCTCCGCACGGGCATCCTGCGCGGGCCGAAGGTGTGGCGGAAGACGCGGGGGTCTCGCGAGACCACGGCCCCGGACGAGCTGACGCCGACCGAAGAGGCAAGAGTGCGCGCAGCCGTCGTCTTCCTGTTCCGAAGGTTCGGTGGTTGGTGGCACTCGCGCAAGCCATGGGCATCAAGAAGAGGACGCTCTGGCAGGCGGCGATGCGCAAGCGGCGCCGCCCTACCGCGGGCCGCGCGTTGCGAGCGGCGAGGGTGGCTCACGTCCGGGTCGAGAGCATCCTGGCCGGCCGCTGGCCGACGCCGGGGGCGGACCCGCGGCGGTGCGGGAGGATGTGGCGGTGGTAGCTCGCTGCGGCGACGGTCCCGGCGAGGGGAGGCGCACGGCGGCGAACGGTAAATTCGCTAGTGAAATCAATGGTGACGAGCGGGCGTCTCAGCGTGTTTGACCGATGGCTGGATTTCGCTATGATCTCAAGATCATGGCGATGATCGACCTGCCCGAATTGCCGCCCATCGTGGCGCATCTGGTCCGGAGCGGGATGTACACGATCTACGCCGTCGTCGGTTCGCCACTACCCTACGTGCTCTACACCAGCGACGGCGCCGTTTACTTCATCTCGCAGCGGGGAAGCATCTCGGCCCCCATGCCAACCAAGTCGCTCAGCGACTTCACGATTCGGGAAGCGATCGACCTCCGCTCCACGGCACCTCCTGAGTCCGTCGTTCACATAAACAACGCCTGACCCACTGATGGGCGGCACAGTTTGGCCACCGTCGTGCATCGCGTTGGGGGCACTGATACGTGCTGGGTGTTCCTATGCGCCTCGCAAGAGGCGCGTCACCTTGAGGATTTGATCTACAGCGTAGATATACTCAGGAAGCGTGGCGTGGCAGACGCCTCGATCATGGTCTTTGTCGACCATGTCGCCGCGAACACGCACCTCGGTCCGTACAACATTCCTAATATCCACGGACTCTCGGATCTCGATAAAGTTCTGTCCGCTGCGGCGTTCCGGTATGCGATGGTCGTTTGTGGAGGTCACGGCAGCCCGCTCGGACTGCAGCACGGCACCGGGCAATTGGTCTCTCCGCACGCGCTTCTGAGTGCTGTAAAGAAGGTCCAGGGCGCCGAGATTTCAATCGTCTTTCTGTGCCAGTGCTTCGCGGGCACCTTCCACTTCATGGATGCGACAGCCGGGCCGATTCAATTCATACTCATAGGTTCGACCAACTTCTATCCGACGATAAGCACAGGGATGCAGCTCAAGGTTCCTGTCAACACTTCCGCGGGCACCCCCGGCCTAGCTCAATGGGGCGCAAACCTCTACCAAGTCGGCCTGTTTGAATGGCTCAGCAATCCGAAGGACATCGACGGCGACGGCGCGGTGACGCTGATTGATGCGTACAAGTATGCCGGCATCACGACCATCCAGCGGATCCAAGAGGTTTGGACGCGGGCGTTTTCGGAGCTTCGCAAGGAGCAGGATGATCTCGCCGCTGCGGAGCAGCGGGGCGAACAGCAGGTCGTACTGGACGCGCATCGC
>JBEKGQ010000723.1:0-3984 GCA_050012715.1 Polyangiaceae bacterium | reverse complement strand
GGGCAGCGCGCATCCCGGCGCGCCACCCGCTTGGCCGAGCATGCGAATCGTCCCTGCGTCGGGCCGGACGAGACCGAGCAGCATGCGGAGCAGCGTCGTCTTGCCCGCCCCGTTCGGCCCGAGCAGTCCGTGGATCTCGCCCGCGCGAACGACGACGTCGACACCCCGCACGGCGTCGCGCTCGCCGTAGCGCTTGGACAGTCCGGTGGCCTCGAGGGCGCCTGTCTCGGCCATGGGCGAGGCGATCGTACCGCTCGGACGAACCATTCCAAGCCGTGCGAGTGGAGCTCGCGGCAGACATGGGGAGCGGCGGGCTCGAGTCCTGGGGCGGGCCGCTGTCACCTGGGATTTGCGTCTACGCGCCCGTCGACGCGAAGTAGTGGCCCTCGGCGAGGTTCGCACTTCGCGGTAGACTCGGGATCGTGGCGCACCTCGGCCCCGCGGTTCTCTTCGCTCCCGTCCTCGTCGCCGCGCTGGCGGTCGGCTGCGGATCCAAGAGCTCCGCGACCGCCGGCGGCGGGGACGGCGGGGGATCTTCCTCCTCGGGGTCCGGCGGCTCGTCCTCGAGCTCCTCCGGGGCATCCTCCTCGGGTGGCGAGGCGGGGACACCGCCGCCTGAAGTCGACGGCGGCGGCGTGACTCCCCCGGCCCCCATCTGCGTGGCGCCCATCCAGGCGGCGGACGTGAGTCATCCCACCACGGTCGTCGGCACCGGCACCGCCGCGTCCTGTACGGAGGCGCTCCTCTCCGCCGCGCTCACCAAGGGCGGCGTCGTGACCTTCGATTGCGGTGCCGCCGCGGCCACCATCACGGTCACCGCGACCATCGAGCTACCCACCACGCTGGACACGGTCGTCGACGGCGGCAACCTCGTCACGATCGACGGCGGAGGCAGCGTCCGCATCCTGGACTGGAACAGCTCGAACTATCGCGCGAACACGCACAAGCTCACGCTGCAGCACATCACCTTCGCGCACGGCCACGCGACGGGCACGATGCCGATCGCCGCCGCCCCGCTCCCGTGCTCGTCGGGCTTCTACGACGGCGCCGGTGGGGCGCTCCAGATGCGCGATGGCGTCCTCAACGTGATCGATGCCACCTTCCTCGACAACCAGGCCGAGAAGCTCGGGCCCGACGTGGGCGGCGGCGCCATCTACCTGAACGGGGCCCTCGACGGCGTCGTCGTCGGGTCCACGTTCCTCAACAACTCGGCCTCCAACTCCGGCGCCATCGGGAGCCTCAACTCGGACCTCGACGTCTACAACTCCACCTTCCAGGGCAACGCGGCCCTCGGCTTCGGCGCGAACAGCAACGACCCCACGAAGTGCAGCGTCGTCGACGCCAACATGCAGAACCAGGTCGGCAGCGGCGGCAACGCTGGCGCGATCGGCATGGACGGCGGGAGCGATCTGACCCACACGTTCTGCGGGGACGTCTTCAAGTCCAACACGAGCGGCACGGGGGCCCTCGGCGGCGCTCTCGCCCGAACCCCCGACGCCGCCATGCAGACGACCGTCATCGACCGCTGTCTCCTCGACAGCAACACGGGCGACAGCGCGGGGGCCGCGTACTTCCACAACTCGACGCTCACGATCACGGCGTCGACCTTCACGAACAACACCGGGCAGACGGGAATCGGCACGATCCAGGCCGACGGCACCACGTTCGAGTTCACCAACGTGACCTTCTACGGCAACCACGCGACCGCCGGCGTCGGGGCCACGCTTGCGCTGTTCGGCGGCGGGGGCACGCTCCTCAACTGCACCTTCGCCGACGACGTGTGCGACGCGGCCAACGAGTTCGGCGCCGCCATCTTCGGCTCGCCCAGCCTGACCATCCAGAACACGCTCTTCGACGGCAACACCGCGCAGAACCCGGGCGCTCCCATGCAGTGCCAGGTGGGCACCATCACGGGAAGCGGGGACATGCAGTGGCCCGTCGATCACACGAACGGCGGCGCCGCCGACGCCCTGTGCGCGCCCGGGATCTACGAGTCCACCGATCCGATGCTCGGCACGCTCGGCGATCACGGCGGGCCCGTCCCCGTTGCCCTCGTCGCGACCGGCAGCGCGGCGATCGGTCGGGGTACGGGATGCCCGGCGACGGACGCGCGCGGAATGCCGCGGAGCGCGTCGAGCTGCACGGTGGGCGCGGCCGAGGGATCGCAGTGAGCACGCGCCAGCACGCGGCCCTGGTGGCCTCGCTCGCGCTCGCGGCTTGCCACGGCGGGGAGGCATCGACGGTGGTCGCGTCCCCGCCACCGGCGAAAGAGGTGCCGGCCGCCAGGCCGGTGCCCGCGGAAATCAAGGTAGATGATCCATCGATGCACGCGCTTCTGCAGGTTCACGCGAAGGGCGTGCAGGTCTATCGCTGCCAGCCAGGCAACACGTCGGCGCCGCCCTACGTGTGGACGCTCGTCGGTCCCGACGCCGTGCTCTACGACGACCATGGCTCCGTCGTCGGCAAGCACTCGGCCGGCCCGACGTGGGAGCTCTCGGGGGACGGAAGCAAAGTGACCGGCACGGTGAAATCCAAGGCCATGGTCGCCGCCGATGCCGTCCCGTGGCTGCTTCTCACGGTGGCGACGAACGCCGGCGTGGGAGCCCTGGCGTCCGCGAAGCTCGTCCAGCGCGTCGAGACGACGGGCGGCGTCGCGCCGGCCTCCACGTGCGACCAGGGGAGCTCGGGCAGCACCACGCGTGTCGACTACTCGGCGACCTACGTGTTCTGGGGCCCGGGATAAGCTCGCCCGCCGCGCGGCCGGTTGTGCTGAGGGGCGACCGCGGAGAGACTCGGGCGCCATGAACTGGGAGATCTACGACGGGCAGCTGCAACGGGGGCCGATGCCCGACGAGGGCGTCTTCGAAGCGATCCGCGGCGGCCTGCCTCGCAACGCGTACGTCCGCCAAGCGGGAGCGTCCGACTGGACACCGATCGACAGCCACCCGATGTTCGGGTCCGCGATGCAGAATCGCGGCGCGCCGGTCCAGTGGACACCCCCGCCGCCGCCACCGCCGCCACCCCTCGTGGGTGCTCCGCCGCCGCTCGCGCCCGAAGTGCAGCGTCCTCCGCCGGGCACGGCCTACGCCGTGTCGGCGCCGACGGCGGGGCAACGCGTCAGACGGAAGCTCGCCGCGGGGGGATGCCTCGTCCAAGGGCTCGGCAGTCTCGCGCTCCTGGGATCGGGATTCGCGCTCTACACCCAGGCCGCGGCCTTGCCGATCGTCGCGGCGACGGCGGGTATCGGCCTGGCGCTCCTCTTCGGAGGCGGTCTCCTCGGGCTGAAGTGGGTCTGCGGCTCGTGCAAGCAGCCCGTCGCGCGGCGCGGGGTGTTCATGTGCCCGAGCTGCCGAGCGTCGTTCACCTGATGCGGGTCGACCTCGACCGTCCGACCGGCTGGCTCCTCACCCTGACGGCGGTCGCCGCGCTCTCCGTCAGCTACGTCGATCGCCAGACGCTCTCCGTGCTGGCGCCGACGGTGACGAAGGCCCTGCACATCGACGACGCCGCCTACGGGTGGCTGAGCGCAGGGTTCTCGATGGCGTACCTCGCGGGCGCGCCCTTCGCCGGTGCGCTGGTCGATCGCGTCGGAGCGCGGCGGAGCTTGCCGTCGGCGATGCTCCTCTGGTCCGGGGTCGCGGCGCTCCACGCGATCGCGCCCGGGTTCGCCGTGCTCCTCGGGCTGCGCCTCGCCCTCGGTGTCGCGGAGTCGCCGTCGTTCCCGGCGGGCGTGCAGATCGTCGGCCGCGCGCTCCCGCCGGACGCCCAGGCGCGCGGCACGTCGACGCTGTTCGTCGGGATGTCGCTCGGTGCCATGCTCGCGCCGCCCCTCGCCATCGCGGTCGCCACCCGGTGGTCCTGGCGCTGGGCGTTCGTCGGCACCGCGGCGCTCGCGGCCGCGTGGCTCCCGCTCTGGTGGCTCTCGACACGGCGGCCCGCGGTGCGGGACGCGCTCGACGCGCGGCCTGCGGCGGCGCCCGCGGG
>JBEKGQ010000722.1:0-4005 GCA_050012715.1 Polyangiaceae bacterium | reverse complement strand
GGACTGACGCCCGCCGCGCGAGCCCCTCGCGCCGCGCTCAGCGGCGAGCGCCGAGCCGGTGAAGCATCGCAGCGACCCGATCGAGCAGCGCCTCGCCTTCGGCGATGTCGGCGTCGGCGACGTAGCCCCACGCCACGGCGACGCGGAGGGCCGCACGCGTCTCGTGATTCGATCCTGCCGCGCTGGAGAACCGTGAGAGACGGTTACCGCCTTCCGAGCGGCTCCCCTCGGCCAAGTTCAACGCGACGGACGACAGCGAGGCGCGAATCTGGTCGCCGAGATCGCGATCGCAGCGCCTTATCTTGCCGACGACATCTCTCAGTCGAGCGATGGCGAGGAGGGTGACATCGAGTGCTTCGAACGTGTGGGGGCTTGTCTTGCTCTGCATGCCCCCCAAGCGGAAGAAGCATGCCGGCGCGCCCTCTCGCTCCCTGCGCGCGCGTGCGCGCTGGCGGGCTTCTTCCGCGTCCGGCAGGCAGAGCAAGACAAGCCCCCGCACGTGAGCAGTCCCCCCGTCGGACCGGCGACGGCAGGGTCGGGGTCGGGGTCGGGGTCGAGGTCGGGGTCGGGGTCGGCGTCGGCGTCGGGATCGGGGTCGGGGTCGGGGTCGGCGTCGGCGTCGGCGTCGGCTTCGGCGTCGGCGTCGGCTTCGGCGTCGGGATCGGAATCCGACCCCCCGCCGACCTCGGCTATGCTGCGCGCCGTGCAGCCTCCAGCCCCCGGCTTCCTGCGTCGCGCCGCCTCCCTGCTGGCCCGCTGGTCCGTCGACTACGGCGTCCCCGTCATGGCCTTCGGGCCCCTCGCCGTCCTCCTCAGCTGGAGCCTCTTCGCCGTCCCCGGCATGCCGCTGACCCACGATGGCCTCGGCCTCGCCTTCGTCGAGGCGTACCGCCGCTCCTACCGCGGCGGTGACTACTTCCCGCTCTGGACCCCGTTCGCCGAGGCCGGGCACGGCTCGGCGTTCCCGATCCTCTACCACCGCCTCCACGCCCAGGTGTTCGGCCTCCTGGCGGTGAAGCTCGGCTCGCTCATCGCTCTGAAAGTCAGCATCCCCATGCTCCTCGTCGTGGGCGCGGTGGGCATGCGGCGGCTCGGCCTCGCGATGGGCGTCCGGCCGTGGCTGGCGTGGATCGCCGGCGTCCTCCTCATGGCCGCCCCCTACGTGGTGACGGACTGGTTCGTGCGCGGCGCCACCGCCGAGTTCACCGCCTTCATGCTGGTCCCGTGGTGTCTCCGCGAGGCGCTGCGCGCGTTCGACGACGACTGGGGCCCGGTCCGCCTCGCCGTCGCCTCGGCGCTCCTCTTCTACGCGCACATGATGACGTTCTACGTCTTCGTCCTCGTCGCGTTCGTGGTCATCGCGGGCTCTCTGCTCGGTCGCCGCGCCTTCGGCTGGCCAGGCCTGCGCCCGGCGATCCGGCGCGGCGCGGTCTTCGTCGCGCTCCTCACGTGCGCCATCGGGCCCTACGCGGCCGCGGTGAAGTACGCAGTGGCCTTCAGCGGCCTGAACAAGCTGGAGATGCGCGGCGACGACGAGGCCTACTACCCTCTGACGTCGTTCTTCGCCGACCCCAACTTCTCCTGGAGCCGCGCCCAGTACTCCGGCGACGTCTCGGTCGAGATCGGGCGCTGGGCGCTGCTCTGCCTCGGCGTGGCGCTCCTCGTGGAGCCCGCGGCGCGAACCGCCCTTCGCCGCGTCCTCGGCCTCGTCGTTCTCGCCATCGCTTTCCTCGGGCTCCAGCGCAAAGAGATGTCCTTCGTCTTCGGGGACGTCCCGGGAGCCGCCGCCATCCAGCTCCCGACGCGGCTGCTCGTCTACATCGTGCCCATCGTCCTGCTCTGCATGGCGATGGCCCTCGAGCAGGCGCTCCGCAGCAAGCGGCCCTGGGTGCGCGCCGTCGCCCTCGTGATGCCCGCCGTCGCCGCCGCCGGTCAGGTGACCTTGGCAGCGAGCACGCAACGTGCCATCTGGGGCCAGCAGGTTGCTCGGAGCGACATCGACCAGGCGATGGACAACGAACAGGATGTGACCACCGGGAAGATGGCCGTGTACTCGGCGTGGCACCTCTTCGCGCCGAAGCGGCAAGGCTCGCCGCCCGCGGCGCCGTTCCTCGAGGCCAAGGGCGACTGCGCGATCTCGTCCCCCGGGCTCATGGATGTCGAGAGCACCCAGGTCGTCGCGTCGAACGTCCCCGTGAGCCCGGTGTCACTCACGGTGCACGGCCACGACTGCTCGGTCACCAGCAATCAGTACCAGTCGTCCCTCCTTCGCGCGGACTTCTCCGGTCCCGGCGAGCTTCGCTCGGCCGACGATGGCACGACGATCCTCGTCGTCCCCGACGGGGGCACGCGAGTGCGGCTCCGGGAGCGCGGCGTGCTCGATCTCGCCGGGAAGTGGGTGATCGAGAAGCTGAGCCGAAGGCCATGAGCGGTCCGGGCTGGACGCGCCGCCAGGTCGGCCGCGTGCGCGAGTACCTCACGATGAGACGGCGCCTCGAGGACGTCGGTCACGACGCGGCGCGCGCGACCGCCGCCGAGGCGACGCGAGAGGCGCGGCAGAAGCGCGACGCGGCGGAGGCGCTGCTGGTCCGCGCCCCGGCCGAGGCGCTCCAGCTCGGCGCCGAGAGCCTGCGGCGCCTGACGCTGGCGCTGGCATCTCTCGAAGGGGCCGGCGTCCGATGGAGCGCCGGGATGACGCGCGCGATCACGAGGGTGGAGCGCTTCGGGGCTCGCGTCGGCACGCCGGCGAAGCTCGACTCGGCGAGCACCTCGGCGCAGGTCGAGGCCCTCCGGGGGCTCATCCGCGCCGAGATCGCCCTCGACCCCTGGCTCGACGTCGAGATCTTCGACCGGCCCGACGTGCTGAAGCTCCGGCGGCATCGCTGGATCCTCGCCGCGCTCATCACGATCTCGCCGCTCTTCGTCGCGCTCTTCGTTTGGAACGCCCTCCGCGCCGTCAACGCCCACGCCTCCAGCCAGATGGACGAGGAGTACACGGCCAACCGGGCCATCGACGGGGACCCGGACACCGAGTGGATCCCCTCGGGGGGCGACGGGGGATGGCTCGAGCTGCGCTTCCCACCTCGCCACGTCCGGACGGTCCGCGTCCTCGAAGGCGACACGCTGCCCCGGTACGCGGCGAAGGAGGTGCGCGTGGAGTACTTCCTCCACGGCGAGAGCTTCCCGGGGGGCTCGCACGAGTTCGTGGAGCACGAGCCGCTCCAGTGGATGGAGTTCGACGGGGGCGACGTTCTGTGCGACCGCGTGCGCCTCACGATCGTGAGCCACTTCGAGATGGGTGGCGCGATCGCCGAGGTCGAGATCAACTGAGGAGAGAGAATGCCGAAGCCGCCTGTCGTCGATGCCTTCAACCGCGACGTCGCCTCGAACGAGGGATACCTCTACACCCGCAACGCGCGCCTCAGCAGCGCGCTCGCGAATCGCCGGCTGACGAAGGCGATCCTCTCGAGCACCGATTTCCGGGGCAAGAGCGTGCTCGACGTGGGCTGCGGCGACGGCACGTACACGATGGAGCTCTACGAGCGCGGCAAGCCGTCGCGCGTCCACGGCGTCGATCACGCCGAGCAGGCGGTGAAGAGCGCCCAGGGCCGCTCCACGAGCGCGGCGGTCACCTTCGAGGTCTGCAGCGCCGAGTCGCTCACCATGGCCGACGGCTCGTTCGACATCGCGCATCTCCGGGGGGTGCTCCACCACCTCGACCGACCCTTCGCCGCGCTGCGCGAGGCGATGCGCGTCGCGCGAACCGTCGTCGTCATGGAGCCGAACGGATACAACCCCGTGCTCAAGCTCCTCGAGCGCGTCTCGCGCTACCACATCGAGCACCAGGAGCGGTCCTTCTTCCCGACGATGTTTCACCGCTGGGCGCGGGAGCTCGGCGGCACCGTCCGCTCCCCCGTGTTCATCGGGCTCGTTCCTTTCTTCTGCTCCGATCCCATGGCGCGGGTCCTCAGCGCCATCGAGCCCACCGCCGAGCGCATCCCGGGC
>JBEKGQ010000721.1:0-4019 GCA_050012715.1 Polyangiaceae bacterium | reverse complement strand
CTCGCCCCGGACGGTGTGTCGCCCTTCTTCTTCGGCGGCGCCTTCACGTCCTCGGGGCACTTGAGGTCGAACTCGAGCACGTACTTCTGCCGATCGGTCCCGACCGCCTGCGTCGTGCTCTTGATCTTCACGTCGCTGAAGCACTTCACGTCGGTGAGCGCCGCCTCGATCGCTTGCGCGTCCGGGATCGAGCCCACGATCCCGCGCACGCTGACGTGGTTCTTCTGGACGTCCAGCTCGTCGATGTCGTGCACCATCGTGGTGGGGATGTTCTCCGAGATGCGGACCATGACGTCGAAGGCATCGGCGTGCGGCATGGGATCTTCGTCGGTCAACGCCGCCTCCTTGCTGAGGAGATCCTGTGCCTCGTCGACGGTGGTCGCCTCCGTACCGAGCACCTCCTTGGTCACGGTCCCGAGCGCGGCCTGGAGCGCGTCGCGCTCCTTGTGGACCGCGTGGAGCCGAGCCCAGGCGCTGAAGACGAAGCTGACGAGGATGACCGCGGCGAGCCCGGCGAGCAGCGGGATGCGCTCGCGGACCCACGCGAAGCCGCGCTCGAACGACAGCGGGCCCCGGCGGAGGTTCATCCCCGCGCCGCGCCCGGCCAGCGACAGGGCCAGCGCGATCGCCTTCGAGTAGCGAGGAAGCTCGCGCATGACGTCGGGCTCGACGGTCGTCGCCTCGAGGAGCGGCTCCGGGAGGACCTGGACCGGGATCTCGAGCGACCCGGAGAGGAAGCCCTCGGCACCGGAGACGAACGCCCCTCCGCCGCAGAGAAAGACCCGCGCCGGCATCGCGCCGCCCTGAGCGCGATGGGCGGCGAAGCTGACCCGGAGGTCGCGCGCGAGCCGCTCGGCGGTCGCCGGTAGCCCCTCGGTTCCCGTCGAGAGGGTCCGCGCGAAGATGGGCTCGCCGCGCTCGAGCACGAGCACCTCGCTCGCCTTCGCCCCCAGGTCGACCACGGCGATGGTCTCGGCCTCGGCGAGGGCGGGGATGTACGGGACGAGGGCGCCGAGCGTGAACGCCCCCACCCCGACGCGCTCGGGCTCCTGCCCCGTCACCAGCTTCACGACGTCGATGCGCGCGCGCACGTCCTCCACGCGACTCACGGCGGCGATGATCGGGAGCTGCCCGTCGTCACCGCCGCGCTCGAGCAGCCGCCAATCGAAGACCGCCCCCGCCAGGTCGAACGGGACCTGGGACTCGAGCTCGTACGCCAGGATGTCGGCCAGCTGCTTCTGCGCCGTGGCGGGGAGAAGAAGACGGTGGATCGCCGCGCGGGAGCCCTCGATCGCGACCGCGTTCGCGTCCACGCCCTGGCGCTCGCCCTCCAGAGCGCGGGCCACCGCAAGACGGATCGCTTCGACGACCCCACCGCTCGCGACGACCTCGGCGGACGCGAGGCGCACGAGCGCCAGCTTGCGATAGTTCGACCGTACGACGGCCGCCTTCACGCTCGCGTTACCGATGTCGATGCCCAGCCAGGTCGGCATTGCTCGTCCCTTGTATTTCTCTCGTCTACTCGATGTTGAAGTAAAGAATCTGACCGCCGATGCTCGGCTGGAGAGCGGCATCCATGGAGCTCAGGCTGCTGCCGACCGGCTGCCCTCCCCCGCCCCCCGCGGGCGCCGTCGGCGCCGTCTTCGGCGCGCTGCTGCCGGTGCCGGTCTGGAGGAGCGACGGCGCCGACCGAAAGTCGACGACGGTGTGGATCTTCACGCGGGTCTGCCGCTTGTACCCTTTGACGACCCCGATCGCGTAGATCGAAAACACCTTGCTCTCGACCGAGATGCTCTTCGCGAAGTCGCTCTCGGACTGGAACTTGACCGGCTTCATGCCCATGACGGTGAGGAGGGGGCCCAGCATGCCCTTCCCCTCCATCGTCTGGACGAAGTCGTTCGCCGAACCGAAGAGCGGGGCCCCCATCGTGATGCCCTGGGCCATCGTCACGCCCAGGAGAAACGTCTGCATCTGCAGGGGATCCGTGCAGAGGTCGGCCGTCGGCGCCCCCGCGCACGTGATCGCGTAGAGGGTCAGGCCGTTGGCGGAGTTGACGTTCACCGTCCCCTGCCCCCACACCGTCATCACGCGCTTCTTCGGGTTCGTCGGATCGGGATCGACGAACGTGGCCCAGAAGTCGTCGGAGATGCCACGGACCATGTGCAGCTCTTCGAGCGAGTCGTAGGGCGCGTTCTTCCGCTTGTAGGGCTTGGGCTGGAGGTCGTACCACGCGTCCTCGACGGCGTTCGACGACGTGGTGTTCGTCGTGTCGCACGAGTAAAGCTGCACGTCCGGATCCGCCCAGTCGATGAGGGCCGAGCAGATGGTGAGCCGGTCGTGGTAGTTCCCGCTCGCGTCCCGCTGCTGAAAGAGCTGGTCGTACTGGATGGGCGACATCGTGCTCATCAGCTCCTTGGCCAGCCGGATGTGCGCGATCTCGTTCGCCGCTCCCATGTTGACGTTGATCTTGGCGTCCTCGTCGACGATGTTGACCTCGAAGTGCCCGCCCTTCAGGCCGAGGTTCTTCGTCTGGGACATGTTGAGGCCGGAGAGACCGGCGAAGTCCTGCGAGCCGTCCGAGTCGTTGAAGGCGCCGAGGATGCGATCGCAGTACTCCCAGACCGGCAGCTGCGGGGGCGTCTTCTTCATCAGCATGAAGAGCGGCGCGATGCCGGCTCGCATCGTCGGCTCCGCGGCGATGAGCAGGCGCGCGAGGTTGATCGCGCTCCGCGCGTGGTACTCGGCCTGAACGCTGTCGCGCGCCGCGGTCGCCGCCGCAAACTCGGCGCCGGCCTCGTCCTGGAACTCCGCGAGCATGACGATCATGATCGCGATGGCCCCGAGCACCATGATGAGCGCGACTCCGCGCTCTCGCTTCCTCCGGCGCGCGCGCGCGGTCGCTCGGGTCGAAGGCGCGCGGCTCATTGGCTCGGGATCCCGAAGGAGAGCGGCGACTGGATCGGGACGAACATCTTCGTCGTGTAGCTGTAGGGTGGCCCACCCCCCACGCCCTTGAGCACGAGCGTGATGTCGACCTCGAACGGCAAGCGGTTGGGTTGACCGGTGACCTGCTGCGAGTCCCACGTCTCGATCCACTGCGACGTCGTCGGGTCGAGGAAACGGACGTCGAACTTCTCGACGTCCTCCGCGACGACGTTGACGATGCCTCCCTTCAGCGGCTCGTAGTCGATCGGCGTCTGCTCGCGGCGCACGAGGTCCATCTTCTCGGACACCTCGGGGTCTTTCACCACGAAGTAACCCACTTCCGCCTGATCGGACTCCTTCGAGTCCCGCTCCGTCCTCAGGTGCGCGAACGACGTGAAGTCGATCCGGTCGTACGGCGGCGTGCTCTTTCCGACGAAGGCGGTGCGTCCCGTGATGAGCGCGGGCACCGAGGGAACGTGGGCGCTGATGTACGCGCCGGACAGATCGCGCACGATTCGCTGCATGGCCTCGCGGCCCTCGTGGGCTCGCTCGGCGCGCATCCCCTCGCCCTTGCGACCGCGGGACAGGGACTCGATGACGCCGTGGATGAGGACGGCCACCATCGTGAGGATGCCGATCGCCACCATGATCTCGATCATGGTCATGCCGCGCGCCCTGGCGATCGCTCGGGGGCTCATTCAGTGCCCCGTCGGCGCGACGATGGAGGTCGACGTGCTCGCGCCGCCGGTGTTCGGGGCCGTGCTCGTGCCCCCTTCCCCACCGACTCCGGCGTCGGCCAGCCCCGCCAGGAGCCCGGACTGCGAGGGGTTCGTGATGTACTGCACGAGGGTGAAGTCTCGGTCGATCTGTCCCTCCTTCCACTTCACGATCACCGTGACGCGTCGGATCGCCAGCTCGAGCAGCGGCTTCAGCGAGGGGTAGACCAGGGAGAACACGAGCGAGAGGAGCCCTTGCACCCCCATTCCCGCTTGGCCGCCGAAGGACTGCCCGAGGATCTGCCCCATGTTCTGCATGCCGCCGTCGAAGTCCAGCTGAGCGCCGCCGAGCGGGTTCGAGATCATCGAGCCGATCGG
>JBEKGQ010000720.1:0-4033 GCA_050012715.1 Polyangiaceae bacterium | reverse complement strand
TCGAGACGCCGTCGCCCGTCCAGCAGACCGTCTGCTCGCAGTCCGATCTCTCCAACGCGCAGGAGGCGTGCGAGGGCGGGGCGCACTCGACGGCCTGTCAGGCTTACTTCGCGTTCGAGAAGGCGCAGAACCCGTCGTGCGCCGCGTGCCTCACGCCGTTCGACTACGACTTCTCCGAGCTCACGGGGCTGACCACCTGCGCCGCGCCGTTCACGGACGCGACCTGCAACCACATCACGGCGTGTCTCGTCGACTGCACGGACAAGTCGTGCGCCATGTGCAACGGGGCCGGGGCGCTCTCGGACTGCCAGAACGAGGTCCCGAACACGGTCTGCGAGAGCTACTACGACGGCGCGCAGTGCATCGACAACGCCTTCTTCGGACCGGGGAGCTTCTGCAACCCGAACGAGGGGACCGGCGAGTTCGGCGACTGGCTCCTGCCCGTCGGCCAGTACTACTGCGCCGGGGGCGACTTCGGCGACGCCGGCATGGGCTTCGGCGGGAGCAGCGGCGGCGCCGGGGGCAGCAGCAGCAGCAGTGGTGGGCAGTGAGCGGATGGCGAGCGACGACGTCGTCCTGCTGACGGGCCTCCCGTCGCTCCTGTCGCGGGTGGTGTGCTCGGAGATCCTGCGCACCGATCCGCGGGCGCAGATCGAGGCCGTCGTCCGCACCAAGTTCGTCGAGGACGCGATGTCCGCGCTCGACCGCCTCTCCGCCGAAGACCGCCGGCGGGTCCACATCGTCGAGGGGGACGCGGCGGCCATCGACCACGGCCTCTCGGGCGCGGAGTTCAAGTCGCTCGCCCGGCGGGTGACCCGCATCCACCACTGCGCCCAGGTGACGTACCTCGGCGTGGACGCCAAGACGGCCGAACAGGTGAACGTCGGCGGCGCGCGCGAAGCGATCGAGCTCGCTTCGAGCTGCGAGAAGCTCGAGTGCCTCGTGTTTCACTCGACTGCGAACGTGTCGGGCGACCGGCGGGGTCGCGTGGAAGAGGGCGACCTCCAGGCGGGTCAATCGTTTCGCAGCATGGTGGAGGAGACCAAGGCCCGCGCCGAGAAGCTGGTGCGCGGGGCGATGGGACGCCTTCCCATCGCCGTGATGCGCCCGGCGACGATCGTCGGAGACTCGGCCACCGGCGAGGTGGACCGCTTCGACGGGCCGTACCTGCTCATTCTCCTCGTCGTCACCTCGCCCCCGGACCTCGCCCTCCCCCTGCCGGGGCGCGGGGACGAGCCGCTGAACCTCGTGCCGATCGACTGGGTGGCACGCGCTTCGGTCGCGCTCGGCCGGGACCCGCGCTCGCATGGGCGTACCTTCCATCTCGTCGACCCGCATCCGCTGACCACTCGACGCGTCTTCGAGCTGGTCGCGCGCGCCGGGGGCCGACGCGGACCGCGCGGCTCCATCCCGGCCAACCTCGCCAAGGCCCTCCTCCGTGCGCCGGGGCTCGACCGCATCGCCAAGAGTCCGCGCGCCTTCCTGGAGACGCTCACGACGCCCGTCACCTACGACGCCCGAAACACCGACGAGCTCCTCGGCGCCCTGGGCGTCGCGGGGTGCCCGCCGCTCGAGTCCTACGTCGACCGGCTCGTCGACTACGTGCAGGAGCGTGTACGGCAACGCCGCGCCACGAAGAAGCCGGACCTCGAGATCGAGGATCCCCTTGGCTAGAAAGGCCGTCGCCCCCTGCGTCGGGCCGGGGATGGTCGTGCGCCAGGTGGTCCTGCCCGCGCGCGAGGTCGTCTTCTTCAAGGGCATCATCGAGGCGAGCGAAGGGCTCGCGTCCGTCTTCGCGGAGCGGGGAGGGGACCTCTCGGTGGCGGCCCCGCTCGACCGGGCGACGGAGCTCGATGCGCTGCTCGACGTGCTCTGCCGGGAGCTCGGCGGGGTCCGGGTCGCTTCGTGACCTGGGACGTCGACGTCGCCATCGTCGGCGGCGGTCCGGCGGGGACGAGCACGGCTCTGCACCTCGTGCGACGCGAGGGGATCTCGGGAGCGCGCGTGCTGATGCTCGAGAAGGCGCGCCACCCACGCGACAAACCGTGCGCCGGCGCGGTCAGCGCGTGGGGCCTCTCTGCGCTCGCCGCCATCGACGTGGCCGTCGACGTCCCGCGGGTCGCCATGCGCGGCCTTCGCGTGCTCGCCGGGGAATGCGTGGGCTCCAAGGAAGCGCCCCTCGGGATCGTCGTGCGTCGCTGCGAGCTCGACGCGAGTCTGTGGGACACCGCGCGTGCCGACGGCGTTCGCGCGCACGACGCCGAGCCGCTCCTCCGGCTGGAACGGTGCACCGGCGGGTGGCGCCTGACGACCGCGCAGCGCACGTTCACCGCGCGCCTCGTCGCCGCGTGCGACGGAGCGGGCAGCACGACGCGCAAGCTCCTCGGTCTCCGCGAGAGCGCCCGCAAGGGGCACCTCTACGTGGCCGAGACGCCCGTCGCCTCTGGCGATACCGGGCCGCGTGCCGGCCTTTGCGACTTCGATCTGCGCGTCGCGGACGATGGCGTCGAGGGGTACTACTGGGACTTCCCCACCGTGGTCGACGGCGCCCCCGCCGTGAGCCGCGGCATCTACCACGCGAACTTCACGCCGCGACCCGACCTGAAGGCCCACCTCGCGCGTTCGCTGGCTCGCCGTGGGGTCGACATCGGCCGGGTGAGGCTCAAGCCTTTCAGCACGCGACCGCTCGTCCGGGGCGCCCAGCTCGCGCTCGGAGGGCTGGCGCTGGTCGGCGAGGCGGCCGGCATCGACGCGACGACGGGCGAGGGGATCGCGCAGGCGATCCTCATGGGTGGCCTGGCGGCGAAGCATCTCGCGCGCGCGCTCCGCGTGGGTGACGACCGACTCGAGGGGTACGCGGCCGAGGTCGTCGGGACGGCGGTCGGGCGCCACCTGCTGCAGAGCTCGTGGCTCGCGAAGCGCGTGTACGGCGCGCGCGGGGCGACTTGGCGAGCATTTCTCGCGCGCGAGCCGGCCGCGCTCGAGGCCGGGGCCCACTGGTATGCGGGGCAGAGGCTGCCGTGGGCAGCGAAGGCGCGCCTTGGCGCGAAGCTGGCGGTCGCACTGTCCCATCGCGGCTAGGAGCGGGGAGGCGCCAGGTTGCCACAGGCGTGTCGTCCTCCTGGAACGGCGGATGCACCTGACCCGCGCACCATGAAGACCATCAAGTCGCTGACGTCGCTGACCTCGGTGCCGGCCGTGGTGCTCGCCCTTCTGCTCCCCTGCTGCGCCTCGGAGCCCGTGGGCCCTCAGCCCATCGTGCCCGAGACCCAAACCCCCACGGTCGGCGTGACGGCCACGCAAGCGCTCGCCGATGAGGACGTCATCGAGCGCATCGCCTCGGCTCGTTGCGACCGCAGCCAGTCGTGCGACCGCATCGGTCCCGGCGCGCCGTACCGCGACCGCGGCGTTTGCATGGCCAAGATGCGGGAGCTCGTCTCGAAGCAGCTGAACACCTACCGCTGCCCGGGCGGAATCGGTGAGGTCGGTGTGTCGCGCTGCCTCAAGTCGCTCGACACGGGCCATTGCGACATGCCGGGCCAGGAGTACCCCATCGCGTCCCACTGCAAGATCGCGGACATGTGCATCCCGTGAGGACGCCGCGGTTCAGTCGGCGAGCGTCGTCGCCAGCATGATCGCCATCGCGACGGCGACGAGCACCGCCGCCGCGCCGAGCGCGTAGGCCAGCACGGGGCTCGGGACGATGGTCCCCTGTTCCAGCAGCGCCCGGCGTACCCGGCCGTAGCGGAACACGGCCGCCACGTTCGTCAGCATCCCGAGCACCACGAGCGTCACACCGAAGCCCGCGGAGCCCAGGCCGCGCACGGTGTGGATCGCGATTTGCCCCGCCTGGGCGATTTCCCGGAGGAACAGGCCGAACCGGGCGATGGCGAAGCCGAACGCCATGAGCGCGATCCCGGTGCGGATCCACGCCAAGAGAGTTCGCTCGTTGGCAGCGTGGTCGCGGAACCGAGAGTCGGACGCGAGAGCCGGGAGGCGGTCGGGTGTCGTCACGTTCGCCGCAGTCTACCGC
>JBEKGQ010000719.1:0-4034 GCA_050012715.1 Polyangiaceae bacterium | reverse complement strand
CGCGAAGTACTCCACCTCGCGGATGCCGCCGGGCCCGATCTTCAAGTCGTCATCACCCTGCCGGCCCGCCTCGATGGGAGCCTCGGCGCGCGCGCGCGCGAGCATCGCCTTCATCTCGCCGACGATGCGCGGGTCGACCGCCCTCCGCCACACGAACGGCCCGAGCGCCTCGAGCAGCCGCGCGCCGAAGCGCAGGTCTCCCGCGACGGGACGTGCGCGCACGAGAGCGGCACGCTCCCAGGAGCGGCCCCAGGTCTCGTAGTAGCGCTCGGCGGCGGCGAGGGCGTTGACCAGCGGCCCGCGCGTCCCCTCCGGCCTCAGCCGGAGGTCCACGCGCCAGACGAGGCCGTCGTCGGTCGGCTCGTCGAGGATGGCCACGAAGCGCTGCGCCACGCGCGTGAAGTACTCGTGCAGGGAGAGCTCCCCCGCGCGGCCGTCGTCGGTCTCGTAGAAGAGCATCAGATCGACGTCGCTGCCGGCGTTGAGCTCGCGTCCGCCGAGCTTGCCCATGCCGATGACGACGAAGGGACACGGCTCGCCTCCGGCGGCGAGAGGGATGCCGAAGCGCGCCTGTGCCCAGCCGAGGGCCTCCGACAGCGCCACCTCGCAGCACGCGTCCGCGAGATCAGCGAGCTCGCGCGACGTGACGTCGACGTCCTGCCCGGGATACGCGAGCAGCTCGCGCGTGGCGATTCGCACCTTCTCGCGGGCGGCGAAGCGCCGCAGCCCGTGGCGTACCGCCGCGGCATCGGAGACGTCCCCCGTCGCGGCCGCGGCGAGGCGCCGGTAGGTGCGCAGGTCGCGCGGGCCCCGGGCGCCGCGAACGAGGCCCGCGAGGTCCTCCGGGTGCGCGTCGAGCCCAGGTGCGAGGGCCGGATAGGCCTCGCCCAAGAGCGCGCGCAGATCGTGGCTCGACGGCACCTACTCCCCCGGCGTCGGCAGCGCCTCGACGTACGACATGGCACCGGCGCGCACCAGAATGCTCGCCTGGCTCGACGGATGCCCCAGGCTGAGGGGCGTCGCCGTGACGGTCGCCATTCCCGGCGGCACGTCGAAGACGAACGCCGCGCCCGAGATGTCCGTCGACGTCGCCGTGGCGCTCAGCACGCCCGACGCGATGTAGCGGAAGCGCGTCTCCGAGTCGGTCGGGGCCACGGCGACCTGGACCTGCGACGCGGGCAGGAGCTGGCAATCCGTCGACTCGACGATGACGGTGCCATGCGTGTCGTCCAGAATCACTCCGACGGGCGCGGCGACGCTCTGCAGGTGCGCCGGTGTCTGCATGCTCACCATGAAGCTCACGTACGGCACGCTCAGCGGATACGAGAGGAAGTAGAGGTACGGGACGATGCTCGGCGGCTGCGCCGTGGAGGTGATCTCGAAGTACCCACCGAAGCCGACGGCGGGCAGGGTCAGGTCGGGCAGCTGGAGCGTGACGCTCCCCATCGCGTCAGTCATCCCGGCGGCGACCGCGGAGCAGGGGTCCTGACCGGCGAGGCACGCCTTGACGGACAGCCCCGGCAACGGCATCGGAGGCGTCGCCCCGTCGTTGACGACGATCGTGATGGCGCTGGTGGAGGCCTCGGCGAGGGGAAACGCGACCTTCCCGACGCAGCGAAAGTCCGTACCGATCTGGCAGGGCGTGATGCAGCTGATCTCGTCGGCGGCGAACGCGGAGAACCCGCCATCGTCCGCGGCCAGACAGGCTTCCCAGCAGTCGCGCGTCGAGCACGAGGTAAAGCAGCGCTCGGTCCGCTGGCACTGGAGGTTCGTCGCGCACGCGAGGACCGACGGACACTCCATGTCGAGGCACTGCTGGCAGAGCTGGGCGGCGTCGGGGACGGTGAACGACTCGGCCATGCCGCACATCAACCCGCAAGCGCCCGTGCAGTTGGCCGAGATGCAGGTGTCGAGAGCCGGAGTGTCGGGCGAGTCGTTGACCGGGTGCGCAATGACGCACGCAGCGCGGCAGGCGTAGTCGCCACCGCAGCCGAGCAGGCAGCTCTCGAGGGCGGCGCACGCCGGGTCCATGGCGCACTTCCCCGCCTGGCTGCAGCAGTTGGCGGCGGCGCACGCCTGGCACGCCTGGGCGTCGGCAGCGACCGGCAGGCCACACGCCGTCCCCGGCGGGCCGACCTCGGACGCTGCGTCGGCGTAGGCGTCGGAGTCGCCCTCCGCGGCGTCCGACGCGTCGGCGGCGTCGGACGCGGCGACAACGACGGGGCCGTCGATGGACAGCAGGCCTTCGCAGCACAAGAGGGCGACGGCGAGGAGCGCGACGACCAAGCCGAGGGCGACGGTCGTCCGTCCCGTCGCGTCTCCGGCTCGCATGCCCCCCCATGGTAGTCGGTCTCGCCGGCTGGGCTACTCCACGTGGCGAGGGGAAGGCCACCGCGGGGCGCGCTAGGCTGCCGCGCATGCGCTTTTCCGCCTTCGTCCGCGCCGCGGTTCTTGCCCTCTTCGCCGTTCTCGCCGTCGCGTGTGGCGCACCGGCCCCGCAGGCCAACGTCCCCCGGCCCGCGCCGACCCAGTCTCCCGAGCCCGTCGCCGCCAACCCGGACGCGGCGCCGCTGCCGCTCGACGCACGGGTGCGCAAGGGCGTCCTGGCGAATGGCCTCACGTACTACGTGCTCCCGCACAAGAAGCCCGAGCATCGCGCCCAGATGTGGCTCGCCGTCGACGCGGGGTCGGTCCTCGAGGACGACGATCAGCGCGGCCTCGCCCACTTCGTCGAGCACATGGGCTTCAACGGGACGACGCACTTCCCCAAGCAGGCGCTCGTCGACTTTCTCGAGAAGAGCGGCGTGAGCTTCGGCGCCGACCTCAACGCGTACACGTCCTTCGACGAGACGGTCTACACGCTCCAGGTCCCGACCGATCAGCCGGAGCTCGTCGACCGATCCCTCGGCATCCTCCGGGACTGGTCGGACAGCGTCACCTTCGATCCGGTCGAGGTCGAGAAGGAGCGGGGGGTCGTGCTCGAGGAGTGGCGGCTCGGCCGCGGCGCTGGCATGCGCCTCTTCGACAAGCAGGCGCCCGTCCTCTTCTACGGCTCGAAGTACGCCGACCGCATCACCATCGGAAAGCCCGAGATCATCCAGGGCGCCCCGCGCGATACGCTCGTTCGCTTCTACCGGGACTGGTACCGGCCCGACCTCATGGCGGTCATCGCGGTGGGCGATTTCGCCCCCGACGAGATCGAGGCGAAGATCAGGCAAGTGTTCGCGTCGGTGAAGCCGGCCGCGAGCCCGCGGCCCCGTCCGGCGATGGCCGTCCCGCCCCACGAGCGTCGGCTCGTCTCGATCGAGACCGATCCCGAGGCGACGAGCACGACGGTCTCGCTCGTCACGAAGCTCCCGCACCGGCCGCTGGTCTCCGCCCTCGACTACCGGCGCGTCATCGCGGAGCGCCTGTTCAACTCGATGCTCAACGCGCGCCTCGACGAGATCCGGCGCCGGCCCGACGCGCCCTTCCTCGGTGCCGGGTCGCGGAGCGGCGCCTTCGTCCGGACGGCAGACGCGTTCACCGAGTCGGCGGTCGTGAAGGAAGGCAGCGTGAAGGAGGGCGTCAGCGCGCTGCTCGAGGAGACGCTCCGGGTCGAACGGCACGGGTTCACGCCGACGGAGCTCGAGCGGGCGAAGAGCGACGTCCTGCGGGCCTTCCAGCAGGCCGTGAAGCAGCACGACACGGAGGACGGGCGGCAGTTTGCACGCGAGATCGTCCGCCTTTTCCTGACCGACGAAGCCATGCCCGGACCGGAGGGAGAGCTCGCCCTCGTCACGAGGTACCTTCCCACGTACACGCTCGACGAGCTGAACGGGCTCGCCAGGTCGCTCGCCGTCGGCAGCCACGTCGTCGCCGTGACGGGGCCGGCCACGATGCCGCGTCCGACCGAGGACGCGCTCCTCGCGACGATGAAGGACGTCGAGGCGCGCGACATCAAGCCTTACGAGGACGCCGCCCCCACCGTGCCGCTCATGGCGGAGAAGCCGGCCGCCGGTCCGGTGATGGCCACGCGGACGATCCCCGAGATC
>JBEKGQ010000718.1:0-4043 GCA_050012715.1 Polyangiaceae bacterium | reverse complement strand
CAGCGGGATGGCGCGCCCTGCGTCGCGCGGATGTTCGCCCCGCCCCGGGCGGCGACGGCCTCGTCGCCGGCGACCGCGGCCCGCGGCATCGTTCGCACCGGCGCCGACACGTTCGCCCTCGATCGCAGCGCCCGCGATGCCCTCATCGACGGCGCGGGGGACCTCATCCGCTCGGTCGCGGTGCGCCCCGAGAAGCAGGGGGATGACGTCATCGGCCTGCGAATCGCGATGCTCAAGCCGGGCACGCCGCTCGACGCGCTCGGCGTTCGCGCGGGGGACGTCCTCCTGTCGCTGGACGGTACCCCCCTCACCTCCCCCGACCGCATGCTCGAGGCCTACGCGCGGGTTCGCACCGAGGAGCGGATCCGGCTGGTGATCCAGCGCGACGGCCGCCCGTTGCAGCTGGACTACCAGGTCCGCTGAGCCGACCCGTGACCGTGGCATTAAGCCAAAACGCGGGCATTCCGCCACGATCGCCCCGAGCGGCCTACCGGTTGAACGGCGAGTGATTCCGGGCATCTGGCCGAACTGTCGGGTCGGGCATGGGCAGTGCAATCCGGGCCGCCACGAAGGAGGAGCAACGACATGACGACCCAGACCACCCCCGACCGTCCCAAGAGCAACCGCGGCTTCGCATCGATGGACCTTTCCAAGCAGAAGGAAATCGCGAGCAAGGGCGGCAAGGCTGCGCACGCGCAAGGGCGCGCCCACGAGTTCACCGCGGACGAAGCCCGCAACGCCGGGCGCAAGGGCGGCGAGGTCGTGAGCCGTAACCGCGACCACATGGCCGCCATCGGGCGTGCCGGTGGCCAGGCCCGCGGGCGCAATCGCGCCTTGCAGGCCTCGGCCGCGAACAACTCGCCGCAGTCGCCGGCCGAGTAGCCTCGCTTCTCCGCGGGGTCGCGCTGCGTACACGGGATCATGCATCCCGGTACGCAGCACGCGTTTTGTGTGCTTGTCTCGGGGCGTCGATGAGGGTCCTGGTCACCGGCGGCGCGGGGTACATCGGCTCGCACATGGCCCTCGTGCTCCTCCGCGCGGGGCACGAGGTGGTGGTGCTCGACGACCTCTCGTCGGGTCATCGCGACGCGGTGCCTTCCGGCGCGGTCTTCGTGGAGGCCAGCGTGGCCAATCGTGCGCGCGTGGTGGAGCTCCTCCGCGTCCACCGCGTCGAGGCGATCCTGCATTTTGCCGCGCGGATCCAGGTGGGCGAATCGGTGATCGACCCGCGCCGCTACTACGAGGGCAACGTCGCCGCGAGCATTGCGCTCCTCGAGAGCGCGCTCGACGTGGGCGTGAAGCACTTCGTCCTCTCGTCGACCGCCGCGGTGTACGGCGACCCTGTCCGCGTGCCCATCGACGAGGAGCACCCGACCATCCCGGTCAACCCCTACGGCGACACGAAGCTGGCGATCGAGCGCATGCTCGGCGCCTATGGCCGCGCCTACGGGCTCCAGTGGGCGGCCATGCGGTACTTCAACGCCGCCGGCTCCGACGTGGACGCGGGTCTCGACGAGCGGCACGACCCCGAGACGCACCTCGTGCCGATCGTGGTCGACGCCGCGCTCGGCCGGCGCGAAGCGGTGACGGTCTTCGGGCGCGACTACGACACGCCGGACGGCACCTGCGTACGCGACTACATCCACGTGCTCGACTTGTGCGACGCCCACCTCGCGGCGCTGGAGCATCTGGCGGCGGGTCGCGAGAGCGGCGCCTTCAACCTCGGCACCGGCGATGGTCACTCGGTCGCGGAGGTGATCGACGTCGTGCGTCGGGTGAGCGGCCGCGAGGTGCGTGTGATGCAAGGACCCCGGCGCGCGGGAGACCCGCCCCGGCTCGTCGCCTCTCCGGAGCGCGCGGCGCGCGTCCTCGGGTGGCGGGCCAAGCGTAGGGGTCTGGAGGACATCGTGCGCGACGTTTGGCAGGTCCGCTCCGCACGCTGACTCACTGCTCCGCTCGGCGCTGGCCGCACGTTTGCACTGGCAAGCGACAACGAGGCCATTGCGCCGCTTTCCATCGAAGACTCGCGTCGCGCCCGTGCGGACTCCCGTCCTCACCCTGGATCCTTCGAGCCCCGGCATACGAAGAACAAGGAGATCCTTTGGCCAACGTCATCGTCCTCCCCCGGTCGGCGCTCCTGGAACCGCTCCCGGCCCGCGTCGTGCGGACCGCCGCGGCGCCTCTCTCACCGGGCCGGCCCGTCTACGTCTACGGCGATTCGACGCCGTTCCACGCCGGCGTGGACTTCATCGCCACCATCCGGGGGCTCATCGCCTGCGGTGTGTCGCTGATGAAGGCGCAGCACGCCATCGACTGCGCGCGGTCCCGGGTCGCCGAGGCGGAGGAGCACCTCGTCCACCTCGACGCGGAGCTCGGCGCGATGGTCGGCGCGGTCGAGGCGGCGCTCGTCGCGGGGGGGCCTCGCAAGGCGCACATCCGGGACGTCGGCAATCGCGTCGCGGTCCTGGCGCGCAACGCCGTGCTCGCGGAGGTGCGACGCGCCCAGGCGGCCCTCGACGCGACGGTCGTGCGCGCGGACAAGACGATCGTCGAGGCGCGCCGGTCGGCGGCCCTCTCGTTCGGCGAGATGCTCGCTCGCCACGATCTGCCCGGCGCGACCGTCGGCTTCCGCCTGTTCGCCACCGACGACCGCTACGGCGGCGAGGTGATCGTCGGCCTGTCGTGCGGCCTGCGGGCGACCTTCGACGCCGAGCTCCCCGAGGGACACGCGTGGCGCGTGCTCCGGCGCGTGCGGCACGTCCGCGAAGGCGTCATGGTGACCCTCCCGTACGAGGTGGGCTGGCTCCGAAAGCGGGTCGAGCCGGTCACGCTGCGCCTCGACAAGCTGGCGATCCTCGGCGCGTCGCTCGAGGGCAGCCGCGGAGCGCTGCTGCTCGGCAAGAGCGCGA
Source organism: Polyangiaceae bacterium (assembly GCA_050012715.1). Classification (GTDB taxonomy): domain Bacteria; phylum Myxococcota_A; class Polyangia; order Polyangiales; family Polyangiaceae; genus Palsa-1150. The sequence goes on along the minus strand of JBEKGQ010000718.1, from coordinate 1,134 downwards.
GCTCCGGCATCGCCCACGCGTTCGACGTCGACCTCTCGTCCGTCCAGCCGCGCGTGAAGTGGCGCAGCGCCGACGACACCGTCGTCATCGACCTCGGCGCGCAGGACGCCGCCTGCATCACCAAGCTGCTTCGCGCGGTCGAGCAGGCGACGCGCGAGCTCGCGCCGGCGCGACGCACGATGACCGATGCCACGATGGACGCCAGGCCGGTCGCCCAGTGCGATCCGGGCGAGCTCTGCTCGCGCCTCGTCGCGCTGGTCGCCCCCGAGGTCCGCGAGATCGCGCGTCGAGCCGGGGCGCCCGGGGAGCTCGTGCTCCGGCGCAACGTCGACTCGGGGCATCGGGACGAGGTGTTCGTCACCAACGCCGAGCTCCTCGAGCAGGTCGAGACGCTCCCGCCGTCGCTGCGCCGTGCCTTCGGTCCGCTCGAGCTCGACGGCAAGCCGCGAAGTCCCCGGGCTCCCGTCCGGTCCCTGGCCACCTACGAGGAGATCAGCGCGTGCGAGATCTTGCCGCAGGCCTGACCGGTCCATCCGGTCGCCCCGCGCGTCCATCGCGAAGCGACCCCCTCCTCGGCACGGGCGAGCGTGCCCGCGTGGCGAGGGACCAGCTCGCCCTCGCCCGGGAGCATCTGGAACAGGCGAAGCGACGCCTGAAGCGCGCGAAGGGGCGGGACCGCAACCCGTACTGAGCCTCGGGGCCGGTCGACGCCGGTCACGCGGCGACGAGGCGCCAGTGCGGCATGGGCGTCCGCTCGATGCGAAGCAGCATGCCCTCCTCGATCACCTGCCAGGGTTCGTCGGTCATGCTCTCCGAGGCCACGAAGACGCCGGTACGGCGCTGGGACCACGGCGTCTCGACCACCATGCCGTCCCGGCTCGTCCTCCGCGACCGAATCGCGTCGTGAGGCCCGCGCTCGAGCAGGTGCAGCGTGCGACCGAACCGGTGGGCGTACATGGTGCTGCCGTCCGAGAGCAGGAAGTTGAACGCTCCGAAGCGCGGCCTCTCCCGGGCCAGCCGGACCGCCGCGCCGAGCGCGCGGTCCGTCTCCGGCGTCGCGCGCCCTTCGGTCGACCCGGCGTCGTCGAGCCGGGTGAGCAGCCACGCGAAGAGGAGCTCGCTGTCGGTCTCGCC
>JBEKGQ010000717.1:0-4043 GCA_050012715.1 Polyangiaceae bacterium | reverse complement strand
TCCGCGTCGTGGCGCCGCCCGTCTCGACGCGAACGCCGAAGCGGGGGATGTACGCCGCGATGTTGCGCGCGGCGGACATGCGACGCGCGCGATCCGCCGGCGAGAGCTCGGCCTGCGCGGTGTAGGCGACGAGGCCGAGGCGGCGCGCCTTGGTGATGAGACGCTCCGCCACGCGGCGCAGCTCCTTGGCCTTGGCGTCGGTCGTCTCGATCTTCTCGTGGAGGATGAGATTCGCCGTCAGGTTGCGCAACATCGCGCGGCGGCTGCTGGTGTTCCGGTCGAACTTCCGACCCGAGTTCTTGTGACGCATGGCTTCCTCGAATCGTCCCTAGTTTTGCTGCTGCTGCTGCTTCCAGCGCTCGAGCATCTGCGGCCAGTTGTCGATCTTCATGCCCAGCGAGAGGCCCATGTTCGCCAGGATTTCCTTGATCTCCTTCAGGCTCTTGCGCCCGAAGTTCTTCGTCTTGAGCATGTCCTGCTCGGTGCGCTGAACGAGCTCGCCGATGAGCTGGATGTTCGCGTTCTGCAGGCAGTTCGCGCTGCGCACGCTGAGCTCGAGCTCGTCGACGCTGCGGAAGAGGTTCTCGTTGAGGGGCTCTTCCTCGGCGCCGGCCGGGGCGTACTGCGTCTCCTCGGTCTCCTCGAAGTTGATGAAGATCGAGACCTGCTCCTTGAGGATCTTCGCCGCGTAGGCGACCGCGTCCTGCGGCTTGATGCTGCCGTTGGTCCAGACCTCGAGCGTCAGCTTGTCGTAGTCCGTCTGCTGCCCGACGCGCGCGTTGGTCACCGTGTAGTTGACCTTGCGGATCGGGGCGAAGAGCGCGTCGATGGGGATGGTGCCGATGGGCATCCCGGGCGTCTTGTTGCGGTCGGCGGGGACGTAGCCGCGGCCGACGTTCACCGTCAGCTCCATGGCGAGCGGGCCCTTCTTGTCGAGCGTCGCCACCACGTGGTCCGGGTTGAGGACCTGGAGGCCGTCGACGAGCTGGATGTCGCGCGCGTGGACGGTGCCGGGGCCTTCCTTGTCGATGCGGACGGTGTACGTCTTCGCGGAGGCCGCCTTGAGGACGACCTCCTTCAGGTTGAGGACGATCTCGGTCACGTCCTCGACGACGTCGGTCACGGTCGTGAACTCGTGGAGGGCGCCGTCGACGCGGAGCGCCGTGATGGCCGCGCCCTGGAGCGACGAGAGGAGGATGCGGCGAAGCGAGTTGCCGATGGTGATGCCGTAGCCGCGCTCGAGGGGCTCGGCGGTGAACTTCCCGTAGAAGTCCGTCAGCGTTTCGCTCTCGATGTGGATGCCGCGGGGGCGGATGAGATCCCGCCAGTTGCGAGTGACGATGTTCGACGTGCTCATGCTGTCTCTTCCTCTCGATTCTCTCTCTCGTTCACGCGGTGAGCCCGGCGCGCCTTCGAACCCGCTCTCCGGCGGCGCCCGTCACCTGCCCGTGTGCTGCTCGTTTCCGTCTCTTGACCCGTCCGCTTGCTGACGCGCGCGGTTTTGTGGTTTCTCTAGCGCGAGTAATACTCGACCACGTACTGCTCGCGGATGGAGGGCTCGTTCATCTCTTCGCGCACCGGCACGCCCTTGAACGTCCCGATGAAGTTGGCCTTGTCGAGCTCCAGCCAGGAGAGCTGGGGGCGCTTGTCGACCTGCGCGAGCGAGGCGACGACCTCCTTGATCTCGCGGCTCTTCTGCCGGATCTCGACCTTGTCGCCCGGGCGCAGGATGACGCTGGGGATGTCGACCCGCTTGCCGTTCACGAGGATGTGGCCGTGGCGCACGATCTGGCGCGACTGCGAGCGCGTGAACGCGAACCCGAGGCGGTGGACGACGTTGTCGAGCCGCGACTCGAGGAGGCCGAGCATCTGCTCGCCGGTGCGCCCCTTCCGGCGGGCCGCGTCGAAGTAGTACTTCTGGAACTGGCGCTCGACGACGCCGTAGATGCGGCGGACCTTCTGCTTCTCGCGGAGGCGGATCGCGTACTCGCTCAGCTTGATGCGGGCCTGGCCGTGCTGCCCCGGGGGGTAGGGCCGGCGGGTGTACGAGCACTTCTCCGTGTAGCAGCGCTCCCCCTTGAGGAAGAGCTTCATGCCCTCGCGGCGACAGAGCTTGCAAACGGGACCGTGGTAACGAGCCATTCTCTTGTTCTCTCTCTTCTCTCTAGCTTCGGGAGGACCGGTTTACGCGACGGTGTCGCTTCGTCCCGGACCGGTGCGCACGTGCACCGGGATACTTCAATCAGGCGAAATCAGACGCGGCGGCGCTTGGGCGGCCGGCAGCCGTTGTGGGGGACGGGGGTGACGTCACGGATGAGCGTGACCTTGAAGCCCACCGCCTGCAGCGCGCGGAGCGCGCTCTCGCGGCCGGCGCCAGGGCCCTTCACGAAGACGGCGACCGAGCGCATCCCGTGCTCCATGGCCTTGCGCGCGGCCTCTTCGGCCGCGAGCTGCGCCGCGAACGGCGTGCTCTTGCGCGAGCCCTTGAAGCCGCGCGAGCCGGCGCTCGACCAGGCCACCGTGTTCCCGTTCACGTCGGTGATCGTCACCACCGTGTTGTTGAACGTCGACTGGATGTGGGCGATCCCGGTCGAGACGTTCTTCTTCGTCTTCTTCTTGGCGGCCTTCGGCTTCGGACCGCCGCCGGGGGCGGCCGCCGGGGCGGCCGGGATGTTGGTGTTTCCCTGCGACATGACTGACTCCTAGGACCGATCAGGTGGTGGGCTTGCGCGCGCGGGTGAGGACGCCCTTGCGGGGCCCCTTGCGCGTGCGAGCGTTGGTGTGCGTCCGCTGGCCGTTGACCGGCAGACCGCGGCGATGCCTCAGGCCGCGGTAGCAGCCGAGGTCCATGAGCCGCTTGATGTTCATCTGCACCTCGCGGCGGAGGTCGCCCTCGACCTTGTAGTCGGCCTCGAGCGTGTCGCGGATCTTCTTGATCTCGGTCTCGGTCAGCTCCTCGGTCATCCGGTTCGGAGCGATGCCGGTCTTCGCGCAGATGGCGCGCGCGGCGGACTTGCCGATCCCGAAGAGGTACGGGAGCGCGAACACGATGTGCTTGTGACGGGGGAGGTCGACGCCTGCGATGCGGGCCATGGTGTTCTGCCTTCAGCCTTGCCGCTGCTTGTGACGGGGGTTCTCGCAGATGATCCGCACGACGCCCTTGCGCCGGACCACCTTGCACTTGTCGCAAATCTTCTTGACGCTCGGACGTACCTTCATGGCTCTTGCTCGCTTCTGAAACTCACTTGTGGCGATACGTGATTCGCCCGCGGCTGGGATCGTAGGGGCTCACTTCGACGGTGACGCGGTCGCCCGGGAGGATGCGGATGTAGAACTGCCGCATCCTTCCGCTGATCGTCGCCAGCACGACCAGCCCGTTGTCACACTTGACGCGGAACATCGCGTTCGGCAGCGCCTCTTGAACGACGCCGTCGAACTCGAGCTTGTCGCCCTTGGGCTCCTTGCGCTCTCGACGTTCACTCATGAAAAGAAAGTTCTCCTCGTTCCCAACTGCTTCAAATCTTCTGCTCGCCTATCCGAGCGCTTGCACGATGCGCGCGCTCACGTCGTCCACACTGCCCACCCCGTCGACCCGCCTCAGGATGCCGAGGCCCTCGTAGTACGGAAGGAGCTCGGCTGTCATCGCCTCGTACACGTCGACGCGCTTCCGCACGACCTCTTCGCGGTCGTCCGCCCGGAGCTCGAGGTCGGCATCCGGGGGGGGAGGGTTGTACTTCAAGTGGTAAATCTGTCCAGTGCGTTTATCCGTCCGCCGCAGGACTGCGCGTTCGATCAGCAAGTCCTTCGGGACGTCCAAGGCGAGGACACGGTCGAGCTTCTGACCGCGGGAGGCGAGGAGAGCTCCCAAGGCGGTCGCCTGAGGCACCGTTCGCGGGAAGCCATCGAGGAGGAAGCCGGGCTTGCAGTCGTCCTGCCGGGTCCGCTCGTCGATCAGGCTGATGACCACCTCGTCCGGCACGAGGGCGCCCGCCGCCATCTGGGCCACGAGCTCGGCCGGGAGCTTGCCCGCCGTCTTCGCGGCG
>JBEKGQ010000716.1:0-4052 GCA_050012715.1 Polyangiaceae bacterium | reverse complement strand
CGACCGAGCGCGCCGGGCAAGACGCTGGTGGTGAAAAACGTCGCCGTCTCCTTTACACGGCGCCCCGCCATCTTGTTCGACAAGGTGCCAGTCATGGCCATGGGAAGGGCGGTATATTTGTTCATGAAGGTGGCGATGAAACCGCCCCGCATGACGAAGGGGGCCCGGTGGGCGTACGTGTTGCGCTCGATCCGGGCGCCCTCCTCGACCAGCTTCATGTCCAGCCACGGCGGCACCCGCTCCATCGCCTCGATGAATCGAACCAGCTCGGGGGGAGCGGACGGAACGCTCTCCACGCCGTGATCGCACGCCTCCGTGAGCATCGTGATCAGGCGCTTGGCACCATGCTGAGGCATCAGAGCGGTGTACGCATCGGCGACGACGTCTCCCATCATGGTGTAGGTCTTGATGAGGCCCACCAGTTTCTCGTTGGCGAGCAATTCCGGTCGCCTCGGCAGATACTCCGGGGCCAGGTGGGTCTGGTCGCCGGGTGCGACCGTGAAGCGCTCCGGCGTGATCGAAAAGTCCACGCGACCGTACATCGCGGGAATCTCAGCCGCTTGTGCCGTGGCCTTCTGGGTGAGCTCCGTGATCGAGGGGTTCATGGCTCGTACCTCCCTGACGCGAAGAGCCGCGTCGTGATCACCGATGTACGGCCGGCGGCCTCCCCCGCGCTTGTAGAACGCGGCTGAATTGAACCCCCCGGTGCACTGCGGGTTTCGGCCGATGGTGAACGCGCGGATCGGAGCATCGTGAACGCCAAGATCGGCGCATCGTGAACACCGGGATCGGCATCGTGAACACGCGGATCGGCATCGTGAACACACCCGGAGGGGTGGTCGCGGGCCGCTGAGCGAAGCGCCGATGGTCGTGGTGGCAGAGCCAGCCCCGGTGCACTCCGGGGCGCATGCCCACGGAGAGACTGTCGATGCGCAACACCCGAGAGATCCTGCGCCAGAAGTGGCTGCTGAAGCGGACGCACCGCGACGTCGGCGCGTCCGTCGGCGTGAGCGTGGGCGCGGTGAGCAAGGCGCTGGCCCGGGCTGCCGTTGCGGAACTGACGTGGGAAGCGGTGCAGACGCTCGACAACCACCAGCTCGAGGCTCGGATGTACCCGAGCGTCGAGGCCGCGGCGGCACGTCCGGAGCCGGACTGCACGTGGATCCATCGCGAGCGTCATCGGCCCGGCGTGACGCTGGAACTCTTGCATCACGAGTACCTGGAGACGTACCCGGCGGGGCTCCGGTACACGATGTTTTGCGAGCGGTATCGCGAGTGGCTCTGCCGCCGTGGCCTCGTGATGCGGCAGGTGCACATCGCCGGCGACAAGGGCTTCTTCGACTACTCGGGGAAGAGGGCGAGGATCGTCGATCCGACGACGGGCGAGGTGACGGACGTCGAGCTATTCGTCGCGGCCCTCGGCGCGTCGAACCTCACGTATGCCGAGGCGACGTACACGCAGCAGGGGCCCGACTGGATCGCCAGCCACGTGCGCTGCTTCGAGTACTTCGGCGGCGTGCCCGCGGCGCTGGTGCCCGACCAGCTGAAGTCCGGCGTGACGCGAGCATGCCGCTACGAGCCGGAGGTGCAGCGCACGTACGAGGAGCTCGCGCAGCACTACGGGACGACGGTGCTGCCGGCGCGTCCGGCGCACCCGCGGGACAAAGCGAAGGTGGAGGTGGCGGTGCAGATCGCGCAGCGCTGGCTGCTGGCTCGCATCCGCAACGAGGTGTTCCACTCGCTCGGAGAGCTCAACGCGAGGCTGCGCGAGCTGCTGGTCGAGCTGAACGCCCGGGAGATGCGCCGGTACGGCAAGAGTCGTCGCGCACTCTTCGAGGAGATCGAACGCGCGGCTCTGCGGCCGCTGCCGAGCACGAGATTCGAGTACGCCGAGTGGGGGAGGGCCCGCGTCAACATCGATTACCACGTGGCTGTCGACGGGCATCTGTACTCGGTGCCGTACCGGCTCGTGCACGAGGAGGTCGAGGTGCGGCTCACAGCGGACGTCGTCGAGGTCCTGCACGGTCGCGCACGCGTCGCTGCGCACCGCCGCTCGTCGGCGAAGGGTGGCTTCACGACGCTGACCGACCACATGCCGAGCGCGCATCGAGCCCACGCGGAGTGGACCCCGTCGCGGATCCTGTCGTGGGCCGGCAAGGTCGGCGTCGAGACGCAGAGCCTGTGCGACGCGATCCTCGCCGAGAGGCCGCATCCCGAGCAGGGATTCCCACCGTCGATGCTGAAGGGGAAGGGGGTGCCGGGTGGAGTGAAGTTGATCCGATGCGGATAGCGCTCCTTGAGCCTCTTGACGCTCAAGGCACGCGGAGCGGACCAGGTGGACCTCACCTATGGCCCCCTTCGACGTGAGCGTTCACCGCGCGTGCTCGCGCTCCCAGAGCGCCGGCAGGAAATTCTCGCTCTTCGACGAAAGCCGGGGCAGCGTGATCGCCTCGGCGTAGCGCGAGCCCGGCGCGGCGCTCGCCTTGGGACGGGGGCCACGATCCCGAGCTGCGAGCGCCGTGACGGGCGGGCTGGTTGAGGAAGCGCTGCCCCACTCGACACCGCAGCATGCGGCGTCCATCCATCGGTTTCCTGCAAGGAATCGGAGGATGGGAATGGGGCAGCGCGCGAGGATTCTGACAGAGATCCTGGGGTTCGACGGATGGAAGGTGAGCGAGGCGTTCTTCGAGTCGGCAGACGGCAAGCGGGTCGCTCCGATCGGCGGCCTGTCGCTGCTGCGCGAGACGCGGCTGGTGCTCTCGGTCGAGCGCCGATGGTTGCCTCGGTGTAGCAAGTGCTCGGGTCCCTGCCGCGTCGTGCACGAGCGGCTTCCGGTTCGCCGCTGGGCCGACCTGGCGTGGTCCGACCATCCCGTCGAGCTGCGCTACTCGCCGGTGCGCGTGGAATGTCCTCGCTGCAACGCTACGCCCGTCGAGATGGTCGCGTGGGCCGATCCCTACCAGCGCCAGTCGCGCCGTCTTCAGCAGCGGCTCGCGGTGGAGGCCGCATCGATGCCCGTGATGCACGTCGCAGCCCTGCACGGCCTGAGCTGGCCGACCGTGCGTCGTGCCGAGGAGCGCGCCATCGAGCGCTGGGAGGCAACGCGGCCCGCGGTGCCGCTGCGGCAGGTCGGCGTCGACGAGAAGTGGCTCGGCCGCCGGCACAGCTTCGAGCACAAGTTCGTCACGATCGTCAGCAACCTCGAGACCGGCGAGCCGATCTGGATCGGCAAGGGGCGCGACGAGGACACGCTCAAACGCTGGCTCCAGGGCCTCTCGGCCGAGCAGAAGGCCACCATCGAGCTGTTCGCGATGGACCTGCACCGCGCGTACTGGAACGCCGTCGACAACACGCGTGGCCTGGAGCACGCGCCCATCGTCCACGACGCCTTCCACGTCATGAGGCTCGCCAACGACGCGCTCGACGAGCTGCGCCGCGAGGTGTTCTTCCGCGCCGGGCCCGAACTGCGTGCCGTCGGCCGCGGCAAGCGCTGGCTGCTGCTGCGCGCCTGGGAGCGTACGTCCGACGAGCAGAAGGCCGAGATCCAGACGCTCCTGGGTCACAACCGCACGCTGGCCCGCGGCTACCAGATCCGCGAGGAACTCCGCGCCGTGCTTCACGCCCCCAACCGCGAGGCGATCGAGATCGGCCTGCAGCGCATCCTGCGCCGGACGGCTCGACGTGATGTCGTCGCCCTGCGTCGCCTGCACGACACGCTCAACGAGCGCTGGCACGAGATCGTGGCCCTCGCCGAGCATCGTCCCCCTGTCGGCCGTCTCGAGGCGCTCAACAACAACTGGGAAACGCTCGTCCGCCGCGCCCGCGGCTACCGCGACCACGACTACCTCCTACGCAAACTGCGCTTCATGACCGCCAACCCGATCCGCACCAACGATGGCATTCGACGCTTCCTCGCCCTCGGCATCACGCCGCCCATGCCCCGACGTCACGCAGCATGAACGGCTGCCCCTGCTTCCGTCGAAGAGCCTGAAAAGGATGGCGTCACGCATGGGCGGCGATGACAATTTGCCTATCTTTCGACCGAAACTCGG
>JBEKGQ010000715.1:0-4056 GCA_050012715.1 Polyangiaceae bacterium | reverse complement strand
ACCCTTCGGCGCCTCGAACCGGACCTCGACGAAGACGTGACTGCCGCCCTTGAAGATTGCCGCCTTCTGCTCGTCGGTGGGTAGGTACGTCGCCGTGTACCGGAAGTCGTCGGCGACGAGATCCTTGCCCGTCCCGTCGTCGACGAGCGGGCTCTCGAACCACGGCGCCTGGGGATCGCTTCGATCGGGGCGGAACCGGGCGACCGCGTTGGTGATCGGCATCGGCGCCCCGAGCTTGTTTCTCACCTCGAGGTCGATGACGAGCGGGTCCGGTGGGTGCACGACGGCGACCCGCGGTCCGTAGAGGCAGGTGATGCCGTCTCCGGGCGAGATGGGAGCCTCGCCCTTCGGCTGGGTCGCAGGGTCGCTCCCCTCGGTGAGCGGCTGGCTTCCCGGCGGGTACGGGGAGCGCCCGGGCGGCAGGTTCAGCAGCGCGGCGCGGGCTGCCGAGTCGGAAGGAGGGGGCGCCGCGTTCGTGAGCCCCCCCCGCCGCGGATCGGGGTGCGTCGCGGGGGGCAGGGCAACTCCGGCGATGCTCGAGCCTTCGGCGCCGGGGGTGTCGGCGAGGGCGGCGCTTCCGCGGACCTTCGACGGGCGACCGCAGAGTCCGAGGAGCGCCCCGGCAACGCCCAGCGCGAGCAGCGCCACCACCGCGCGCCAGGAGAGCGCCCGCTGCGCCCGTGCGCGATCGCGACGAGCCTCTCGAGCCATGCGTCAGGCTATCAGAATGCGTAGTTGCCGATGCACCCGCCCGGCGACGGGAACGTATAGCCGTTCGTGAGCCCGTAACACCCGGCGCCCCAGACCGTGTCGTACGCGTCGTCGCGGCTGTGGCTGTGGTTGGCCCACGTCGTGATCCAGTGCCAGTAGCTGCCGGTGAACTGCGCGAAGTAGTGGCACGAGTTCGTGCCGCTGTAGGCGGTGCCGGACGCGGAGCAGCCGTTGGCCGACGTGTTGTTCGTGGGGTCGGTGTCGGACCAGTAGAGGAGGCCGTCCATGTCGTTGCTGGAGCTGTATCCGAGGTAGCACGCGAGGAGGCCCATCTCGGTGTCGTTGGCGGACTCGTTGACGCCGATGTTGTTCGCGTTGTTCGCCGAGCCGCTACCGCCGTAGGACACGATCTTGTTGAACCAGATCGGCGACCTTCCGGCGTAGAGCTGGTTGGCCTGCCCCAGCACGGTGCTGTTCGTGAGCGACGCGGCGGCGGCGTTGCCCAGCGCCCACTGGCCGAAGATCTCGATGATCCCGTTCGTGATGGGGTTGTTGCAGTACCAGGCGCCGTTCGCGTTGGACTGGTTGTAGAGAACGCTCGATGCGAAGGAGCCGGTCAGCGCGGGCGCGATCGCGGCGACGCCGTTCGTCACGTGCGCGTTCACCCCGAACCACCCGGTCGACAGCAGCCGGTCCATGACCGTCGCGCCGGCGCTGTGGGTCACGACGTTGAACGACGAGCGCTTGTAGTAGCTCGGATTGCAGCCGGAGCTGTTGGTCCCGGAGTAGAGGTCGGTGAGGCAATTGCCGACGTCGTTCGCCGCGCCCCAGTACCCCTGGGTGTCGAGATCGAAGCCGATCGTGAACGCGTCGTACGACGCCGACCCGATCATGCGCATGTCGGCGATCTGGTTCGCCCCGGTCGACGTGTTCATCCAGTAGCTCAGCTCGTACCCGGCCCCGCCCCCGTTGCAGTCGGACATGTTCTTGCTGCAGTCCGCCTTGCCGTGGATGAAGACGATCGTCTGCCCGTTCGTGCCGCCGTAGACCCAGTGCAGCTGCGGTGCTCCGGACGCGAAGGCCGAAGACACAAGCAACATTGCCCCGACGAGCGCCGCGGCAAACGCCGCGAGCTTGGACAGGTGGCTCATGGCGTCTCGGGAAGCAACGCATGCGCCACCGCGAAACTATTCGCGATTTCTCGAAGATCGACGCGCCGCGAGTCAAGAATCTGGACTGACTCGTTCAGATCCCGAAATCGAGTTCAGCTTTCGAACTCAGACCCTGGCCCCCGTTCCGCGACTGCCCCATCATCCGCGGGTGAGCCTCGTCATCCGAACCGTCTACGGCATCTACTACCCCGAGACCCGCCGCGTCGTCGACGCGCTGTGGGCGGAGCATCCGCACGACTGGTACGAGCGCAACTACACGGGACGGCAGGACGCCATGCATCGCCCCTTCTTCGATCGATGGCGCGCGTGGTCCGCGGCGGCCGGGCTCACCCTCGGCCACTCCTACCCGCACGGGTACCCCACCGCGGGCGCCAACGAAGCCATCCACGCGCTGCTCGCGCTTCACGCGACCCACGGCGGCGCGCGCATCCACGTCTTCGCCGGCGAGTACGAGGGCTACCCGATCCTCGCGCAAGCGCTCGGCCTCGAGGTCGTCACGCACGCGCGCGAGCCCGAGCGCTACCGAGAGTCGCTCGCCGCCGCCGCGCGGGCCGGCGACGTCTTCTGGCTCTCGCAGCCCTCGGCCATCGACGGCAACCTCTGGACGGGCTTCGACGACTTCCGCGACTGGCTCACCACGGCGATCCCCGGGGTGAAGCTCGTGGTCGACGTGACCTACGTGGGCGCGGTGCCCATCGAAGCGCGCATCGACCTGGACCACGACGCCGTGACCGCGGTCATTTTCAGCCTGAGCAAGCCATTCGGCGTCTACTACCACCGCATCGGCGGAGTCCTCACGCGGGCCGAGGTGCCGACGCTCCGCGGGCATCTCTGGTTCAAGAACCTGTTCTCGCTGCACCTCGGCGAGCGCTTGATGGCCGCCCACGGAGCGCGCGAGCTACCGGCGCGGTATGCCGTGCTCCAGCGCGAGACGCTCGAGGGCGCCGTCGCCGCCGGCGAGGTCCCACGCACCGCGCGTCCGAGCGACGTCGTCATGCTCGCGCACGCGCCCGCGGATGGTGAGCGCTTCACGGAATACACCCGCGGCCCCGGGCTCCGCTTCTGCCTGAGCCCCGGCATGGACGGAGCGCTGCGGCCGTGAAGAAGCTCACCGCCCTCGCGTCGCCGGCCGAGACCACCGCGTACCTGCGCGGACTCTGGCGCACCGACGTCTTTCGCAAGAGCGACTACGTCGAGGCCTGGGTGCAGCGGCTCGCGCCGCGCCCGCTCGTCTTCGCCGAGATGAGCGACGTCGAGCTGGAGTACCCGCACTTCGGCACCTGGTTCGGGATGACGTACCTGCGGACGTACGCGGAGCCGGCCGTGTCGGACCTCTACTACCTGCACGAGATGGTGCACGCGGTGCTGCTCCACGAGGCCCCACGAACACCGCCGCCGCCGCTCTTCACCGCGTGGTACCGCAAGATGAACGGCATCGAGCTCTCCTCATCGCTCGAGACCGAGTGCTACGTCTACCTTCACGTCCCCGGCGCGCGCGACGTCTCGTTCAAGGACGAGATCTGGGTCGACCGCTACCTCGGTGGTCAGGCCCGCCTCGGCGACAGTCTGCGCGACGTCATCCGCCAGGATCGCTGCAAGGCGATGCAGCACCCCGACCCGATGGACTACTGCGAGCAGCAGATCGCCGCCTACGCGCGCCAGAACTTCGAGTGGGCCAACATCTGGAAGCTCGACTGCGCCCCCGGGCGGCCGGCGTTCGTCGAGGTCGAGGAGCACATGAGCCGGTTCCGGGCCGGGGAGCTGTCGATCGACGAGCACGTCAGGTGGCTGGAGAGTCGCGGCGAGATACCGTTCCGCGATCAGGCGAAGCTCTTCTCCCCCGTCTACTGGAACAGCAAGCTTTCATACCGCCTCCGGAAGAGCCGCTAACGGAGCCGACTCTTCATCCGCACGAGCATGTTGGCGATCGCCTCCATCACCTGCTCCTGCCCGATGGAGCGGAGGTAGGCGCCGTACTCGTCGAATCGCGCGCGGACGACGTCGTCCATGACCACCCGCGGTCCGTCGATGATCTCGACGTGGGCGGCGTCGTCGTCGGTGACGTCGAAGTTGATGAACCCGCGGCAACGCTCCGAGCCACAATGGCAAGGATCGCGCTCGGGCTCGTTCTCGCTGACCCACCCGTAGAAGATGGTCACCTCTTCGCCGGGGG
>JBEKGQ010000714.1:0-4059 GCA_050012715.1 Polyangiaceae bacterium | reverse complement strand
CACTCTCGGAACGCCAGCCGAGGGGGGCGAGGTCGATCCATCCGGTGAGCCATCGTCGCGTCGCGAACACGAGCAACACGGTGACGGCCAGGCGCACGTTGCGGGCGCCTGCGTTCCTCCAGCGGCCGACCGCGCCGAGCGCCAGGGCCAGCCCCATCGCGGCGCCATACTCCTCGACCGCCCCCCTCGTGCCACGGAGCTCGAACACCCCGGCCGCCATGAACGAGGCCGCGAGCGCGGCGCCGGCGCCGAGCCCCACCAGCGCGGCGTAGGCGACGAGGAGCGCCCGGTGCGGGGGAGGGGCCGTGGTCACAGGAGCTCCACCCCGCGTCGCAGGAAGAGGACTTCGCAGGGCGCCTCCGGGTAGCGCGGGCTGCAAAGCGTGAGCGCGCGTTCGTACTCGGCGAAGCGAGGATCGTCGATGACGATCTCCGCGTCGTGCTCCGGGACGAGCTCCGTCGGGCTGTCGCTGGTGACGATGAGGGCTCCCGGACGCCGGGCGAAGAAGTAGTCGGCGACCATGGCGCGCGATACCCCCGGGCGCGCGAGGTAGGCGTCGTTGAGGCGGCCGAAGTCGATGGCGATGTGGTCGTCGGCGACGAACGGGATCACCCCCGCGTCGACCCAGCAAGCGATCGGCTCGGAGGCGGGCAGGCGGTCGCGTAGCAAGGCCCCCAGGCGGGCCTGTTGCTCGGTCCCGGTGTCGAGGTAACGCTGGGCGTGCCAGCGAGCATCGGGCGCATCGCGGAGGCATTCGATCGGCCAGGCGACGAGGCTGGCGGCGCAGAGGACGGCGATCGCGCCCGCCGTCCCGGCACCGGTGCGAGAACGAAGCCCGCGGAGGCGCTCGAGTCGCGCGAGCAGCACGCCGAGGAGTGGCAAGAGGACGAAGAACGCCTGGATCTCGAACCGGTAGTAGTAGCCCATGACGAGAAACGAGCGCGCATACTGCGCCGCCAGCACGCCGGTAGCGCCGAGCGCGGCGGCGATGGGCGCCCGCGGGAGGCGGCGGGGCGAAGGCAGCAGGAGCGCGAGGAGCGCCGCCACCAGCAAGAGAGGCATCCACGCGCCCGCCAGCGCCGCGCTGGTCTCGAAGAATCCGGAGGCGTAGCGAGCCACGTCGGCCCGTTGGGTCGCGGCTTTGGCGTAGAAGGTGTTCGGCCAGAGGCGGCCGTAGTAGGCCACGCGCCAGGCGAAGTACGTGCCGTAGGGAACCGCATAGAGGGCGCCCGCGAACGCGCCCGCGACCCTTCGGCTCGCGCCGCCGCGCACGACGCGCACCGCGAGCGCCACGCCGAACGTCGCCGCGAACGCGAGCCCCTCCGGCCGAAGGAGGCTGAGGACCAGCAGCGACAGCCAGAGGCGAGCCTGGCGTCCAGGTCGCGGGTCCGCGTCGCACGCGAGGAGGGTACCGAAGGAGATCCCGACGAGGGCCAGGAACGGCACCGTCTCGAGACCGCTCGTCGCGTGCACGTAGAACGGCGAGAAGAGCAGCACGGACGCCGTGACGTAGGCGCGGGCCGGCTCCGGGACGCCGAGCCGGCGTTGGTTGTCCCACACCGTCCCGGCGGTCACGAACAGCGCCACGCACCCGAGGCCGCGAGCGAAGACCGCCGGCGCGATGCCCGCCCGCATCCCGGCCGCGACGAGGAGCGGCAAGGCGACGCCGGTGTACCCTTCGACCGGAGGCGCGCCGAGGTTCCAGGTGAGCTGTCCGTGCTCGACGAGGTTCCTCGCATACCGGAAGACGATGTACGCGTCGTCCACCGTCCACGGCGGGAAGCGCCACAAGGTGACCAGGGCGTAGACGGCGGACGCCAGGTAGAGGATTGCCGCCGTCGCGCGCCTCATCGCCGGGCCCGAAGGCGTCCAGCGTTTTTCTTTTTGTTATGGTGAATGAAGTGACGAGAGACGCCGTCGGGCCCCGGCGCGATGCTCCTCGGCCCCGCGTAGCGGCACCGCCGGGGATCATTGGCGCAGGCGCGCTCGTCGCGTTGCTGGTCGTCGTCCACGAGGTCTTGCTATCGCGCGCTCGTCCTCTGAAAACAAGCGAAGAGGTGTACCTACAAGCCGTCGTCCTGGCGCAGTGCGCGTGGGTGCTCGCCTCCCTGGCCATCGCCATGGCACTGGTCCCTCGCTTCAGCCGCCCCATCTTCGCGTTGGCCTTCACCCTTCCCCCGCTCCTCTACGTCGACTCGCTGGTCTATCTGCGCGTCGATCGCCACTTGCCGTCCGTCGCGGCTCTTCTGCTCGATGCAGGCTTGGACGAGAACACGCGACTGCTCGCGGCGACCGGGGTCGACCTCCGAGTGGTGCTGCCGTTCATCGCCGCCCTCCTGGCCCTGGTCGCAGCCGCCGCTCGTCTCGCCCCCGATGGCCTCGGCGCGCGGCTCGCGGCGAGGATGGGCTGGCGTGCCCTCGTCGGCGCCTGGCTCGCGTCGATGGTCGTGCTGGGCGCTCTCGAAGGAGGGGCGAGCTACACGGTCCCGGCCAACGTCTGGTCCCGTTTCGCACGATCAGTCCCCCAGCTACTGGGCGCCTTGGGGCCAGCGCCCCGCGCGAAGGCGACGCTGCGAGCGGCGCTGCGACCCCTTCCGTCGGAGACCGAGGTCGACCGAGCCCTGGGTCAGCTCTCCATGCCGGCCGCGCCCCCCTCGGGCGACATTTTCTTCTTCGTCGTCGAGAGCCTGCGCGCCGACGCCATCGACCCGAAGACCACGCCCGCCATGGCCGCTCTTGCCGGCGACGCCCTCCCCATTCGGACGGCGGTCTCCGGGGGGAACGTCACCCAGTACGGTTGGTTCTCGCTCTTCACGTCGCGACCCGCCCTGTATTGGGACCGCGACGAGCAGGCGGGAGAGCGCGAAGGCGCGTTGCCGATACGGATCGCCCGACGTCGGGGATTCCGTGTCGCGGCGCTGACGTCGAACGATCTGACGTACATGCACATCGACCGGACGCTCTTCGGCGCGTCCCATGCATTGGCGGACGATTTCTTCGACGCCAGTCCGACCCCCGGCACGCCCGCAGCACACGACCAACGCGTCATGGCCGAGCTCGCCGCCCGCGTGGCGCAGGCGCACCCGCCGACGCTGTACATCGTATCCCTCGACGCGACGCACCTGCCGTACGGATGGACGGAGGACTTCACTCCGCCCTTCACGCCCTTTGCCGGTGAAGGTCACTACCTTCGTGCGCAGACCGACGCGGCCGATCGGCTGGCGGTCCAACATCGCTACCGCAACGCGGTCGCCTTCGTGGACTCACTGTTGGGGACGTTCGTCCTCGCGCTGCGAGCGAGTGGGGCCTACGAGCGCGCCACGATCGTCGTGGCCGGGGATCATGGAGAAGAGTTCTGGGAGCACGGGGTCGCCAGCCACGGAACCGAGGCGTGCAGCGTACAGACTCACATCACTCTCATCGTCGAGCTAGCCAGAGACCTGAGGCCTGCTCCCGGAGCGACCGCCCCCATTGCCCTGGCCAGCAGCATCGACGTGTGGCCGACGCTGCTCGATGCAACGGGGGTCGCGGGCGAGACCACCCTGCTCTTCGCGGGCCGGTCCCTTCTCCGCGGCCCAACCGGGGCCGCTCTCGCCACCGACCAACGCTTTTGGTACCGACCTGGCCTGTTCGTGCTCGACGACGGGCGTGAGAAGGTGATGCTCGAGCTCACCGATCCGGACCACCCGTTCCAGATGCAGGAGATGCGCATCCGAGGCATCTTCGACGAGGCCGATGCTCCGACCCATGGCGACGCCACCCCGGAAGAGTACCGGCGCGTCGTTCAACGTGCGTTTGGTCCCGATCTCGAGCGCTTCTTCGACCTGCGCTGGTAGCCATTGCGTCGAACGCCGTCCCGGCGCGTCTCATGGTGCGTTCGATGCGGGCGGTATTCCGACCGGGTCCGGGCTTTCCGCGGCCGGTCGAGCGCGCGAACGCGCGATGTAGAGGCCGGCGCCGACGACGCCGGAGAGGTACCAGAAGAGCCGGAAGAGCAGCCCGACGGCCAGCGCGCTGCCCGCCGCCAGGCCGGCAAGCCCGAGGAAGAAGACCCAGGCT
>JBEKGQ010000713.1:0-4067 GCA_050012715.1 Polyangiaceae bacterium | reverse complement strand
GCGAACGCCCCCGGCAACGGCGTCGCGGACGACAAGGCCGTCTGCGCGCTCGTCCCGGAGATGATCCGCTTCTACCTGGGCGAGGAGCCCGTGCTCGCCGACGTTCCCACCTACGTCTGCGCCCGCGACGACGACCGCCGCTACGTCGTCGACCACCTCGACGAGCTCGTCGTGAAGGCGGTCGACGAGGCCGGCGGTTACGGGATGCTCATGGGGCCCGATTCGTCCGCGTCCGAGCGCGACGAGTTCCGCCGTCGCATCCTCGCCGAGCCGCGGCGGTACGTCGCCCAGCACCGGGTCGAGCTCTCCACGTGCCCCACCTGGGATCCCTCGCGACGCGCGCTCGTCCCCCGCCGCGTCGACCTGCGCCCCTTCGTCCTCACCGGGCGCGACGGCTCGTGGGTCCTGCCCGGCGGGCTCACGCGCGTCGCCCTTCGCCCCGGCTCGTACGTCGTCAACTCGAGCCAGGGGGGAGGCTCGAAGGACACGTGGGTGCTGCAGGAGGACGCGTGATCGCGCGCGTCGCGGATCACTGCTTCTGGCTCGGACGGTACATCGAGCGCGCGGAGAGCACGGCGCGCGTGGTGCAAGTGACGGGGGCCCTCGCGCTCGACGCCGAGCTGCCGAGCGTGCGCTGCTGGGAGCCGGTGGTCATCGTGGCCGGCCAGGAGAGCGACTTCGTGAAGCGCCACGGCCGCGCGGCGCTCGGCGACGCGGAGCTCGTCCAGCGCTACCTGGTCCGCGACGCGGACAACCCCGTGTCGCTCGAGCGCACCGTCGTGGCGGCGCGCGAAAACGCCCGCTCGATCCGCGAGGTCGTGAGCCTCGAGGTGTGGCAGACCGTCAACGAGCTCCACGTCTTCCTCGGCTCCGACGAGGCCGACGCGATGTACGTCCACGACCGCGACGCGCTCTACGCGCGCGTGCAGCGCTCCACGCAGCTCGCGCTCGGTCTGCTGCGCAGCACGATGCTGCACGACGCCCCGCTCGACTACATCTGGCTCGGGGTCCTGCTCGAGCGCGTCAGCCAGACGGCGCGGCTCCTCGACGTGCAGCACCACGCGCTGGTCGCCGAGGGAGCCCCGCACCCGATCCTCGAGACGGCGCTGTGGCTCTCGCTTCTCCGCGCGTGCTCCGGGTTCGAGGCGTTCATGAAGCGGAACCGGGGCAAGGTGACCGGGGCGAGCGTCGCCGCGTTCCTCGTCCTCGAGCCTCGCTTCCCGCGCTCGGTGACCTACTGCGTAACGTCCGCGCGCGAGCGCCTGGCCGCCATCTGCGATGGCGACGACCTGCCGGGAACGCGCGCGCTCGGCCGGCTCGGCGACCTCGAACGATGGCTCCTCGACCTGGTGCCCGAATCGCTCCACGGGGCCCGCGTGCACGAGGTCCTGACGCGCGTCGTCGACGAGGCGCACGCGGCCTGCGATGCGGTGAGCAGCGAGCTGCTCGGCCAGGGAGCGCCGGCGGCCACGCAGTCGCAGTCGCAATGAGCCGCCGGCAGCGCTAAGGGTGGGAGCGATGCCCAACCTGTTCGCGATGTCGTTCGAGGGCACGCTGGCACCGTCGTTCGATCTCCGCTGCCTCCACCCGGGCCGCAAGCCGCCGGACGGATGGGGGATCGGCTACTACCCCGGCGGCGAGCCCTCGGCTTCCGTGCTGAAGGAGCCCGCCCCCGAGATCGGGAGCATCCGCAGCCAGCTCGTGAAGGCCTGGGACCACCTCGCGTCGTCGATCTTCATCGTCCACGTGCGGACCGCGACCTGGGGCCAGAACAGCGACGCGAACACGCAGCCCTTCGCGCGCGCCCACGGAGGCCGCGAGTGGCTCATCGGGCACAGCGGAAGCTTGCGCGACCGCCTCGTCGTCGGAGGTCGCTTCGAGCCGGTCGGCTCCACCGACACCGAGCTCGTGTTCTGCGACGTGCTCGATCGCTTCGCCGAGGCCGGCTGGCGCTCGATCGGGGAGTGCGATCTCCAGCGGCTGCTCGCCGAGCTCGGCGACCTCAACCAGCACGGGGCTCTCAGCCTCGTCATGAGCGACGGTCAGGACTTGCTCATCTACGCCGACGCGCGCGAGGAAGGGGGCCTTCATCTCTGCCATCTCCTTCCGCCACACGGAAAGTCGCTGGCGTTCGGCGACGATGACCTCGACGTCGATCTCACGAGCCGCGGCGAGGTTAGCCGCAAGGGGCTCGTGGTGTCCTCGTCGCCGCTGACGCGTGACGACGGGCGCCCCATGGAGTGGAACCGCATCGAGCCGGGCCGCCTGATGGTCCTGCGCCAGGGGGCCGTCATCGACGAGGTTGGCGTCAAAGGACGCCCGGTTGCGGGGAGCAGCAGCGTGCGCAGGTTGCGGGCGATGCAGACGGCGCCCCGCGCGGCGGAGCCGAAGACGCTCCGGGTGGTCCACCGCACGGAGTACCGCTACGAGCAGCGCGTCGAGCGGAGCAGCCACCTGCTCAAGCTCGTCCCGGTGGACGACCGCGTGCAGCATTTGCTCGAGCATTCCCTCGTCCTCACGCTCGACGGCGAGCCCTACGAGGGCAAGCACATCGACTTCGACGACGTCTTCGGGAACCGCGCCCGGAAGGTCATCATCGAGCGGCCGTACAGCGTGCTCGCGATCGAGGCGACCTCGAAGGTGAGGCTCGAGGCGCCGCCGCTCGACTTCAAGCCGCTCGAAGCGCGGCGGGTCATCCCGCTCGTGTGGATGCCGTGGCAGAGGGAGATGATGGCGCCATACCTCCTGCCCGCCGAGCTCCCCGAGACGCAGCTGCAGGAGCTCGCCAACTATGCGCAGTCGTTCGTCGAGCGGAACGACAACGATCTCATCGGGACCGTCCTCGACATCAACCAGTCGATCCACAAGGAGTACAAGTACCTCCAGGGCTCGACGACGCTGGGGACGACGGCGTTCGACGTCTACGCGAACCGCCGTGGCGTATGCCAGGACTTCACCAACCTCTTCATCTGCCTGGCGCGGCTCCTCTCCATCCCGGCCCGCTACACGTGCGGGTACTTGCGCACGAACCCGCGCGCCGAGAACGCGGCGCAGGCCGACGCGTCGCATGCCTGGGTGGAGCTCTATCTGCCGGAGCACGGGTGGCAGGGCTTCGACCCGACGAACGGCATCGTGACGCAGACCGACCACGTGCGGGTGGCGGCCGGGCGCAGCTACCAGGACGCGACGCCCACCTCGGGCACCCTCTACGTCGGCGGCGGCCCGGAGACGCTCGTGGCCCAGGTGCGCGTCGAGGTCGTCTAGGCGTCTACGTGGTGACGACGCTCTCGAGGACGTGGACCTTGCCTCCGCCCTGTTTCCTGGCCTCTCTCACCGCCGCGCCCGCGCGCTTGAGGATGTCCTCCGTCGTCTCGCCCGACGGCGGCACCCAGAGCGCGCCACCGACGGACAGCGAGACCCTGCGGCCCGGCCCGACCTGGAAGTGCGCGGCCATCGCCTTCGTGACGCGCTCGCCCACGACGCGCGCCGCGATGGCGTCCGCGCCCGGCAGGAGCATCGCGAACTCGTCGTCCTCCAGCCGCGCCACGACGTCGTACTCGCGGAGGCACTTCTTGAGACGCGCCGCGACCTGCTCGAGCACCACGTCTCCCACCGCCGTGCCGAGCTCGTCGTTGATCACGCTCATGCCGTCCACGTCCAGCCGCAGGACCGCGTAGCTGTCCCAGGCGCGCGTGCTCCGGCCGTGCTCGCGATCGAGCTCCTCGCGGAAGCGCCGCCGGTTGAGCAAGCCGGTCACCGTGTCGAACGGCGTGAGCTCGGCGATGCGCGCTTGCAGCTGCCGCGTCGAGCGCTCGGCGGCGCGCTCGCGCGTCACGTCGCGCACGAAGACGACGCGCCCCGGGGGCCTGCCCTCGCGCGAGATGGGGACGCCGCGGCACAGGACGGTGCGCGGCCGCGGGTGACGGACGTCGACGTCGGCCACCACGGTGGGAGCCCCGAGCGGACCGTCCGCCGCCGACGCCTCGAGGAACGCGTCCGGCTCCTCGCAGGACCTGGCGAACGCCTCGAGCACTTCTTGCCGCACCCGCCCCACGAACGCCGCCGGC